>CALHZT010000084.1 GCA_938040995.1 uncultured Pirellulaceae bacterium
AGGATCCAGGCCAGATTGTTCGCTGCGAGGAACATGCTCTTTTCCGATTCGATCGCACGCGCGTAGTGATCAATCGCTTTTGCAAAGTCATTGGTTCCGGCGGCCCATGCTCCCAGTTGGTACTCGGCTCGCGGATCGCCCGTCGCCAGTTTCTCAAGTGACTCGGCATACGGCGTCGCTTCCTCGTATCTGCCGCGCGACACGAGGTAGCTGACCGCGCCGACAAGTGCCGAACCAGATTTCGGGTTCAGCTCGATGGCCTTCTTTGTGTGTTTAAAAGCGAGTTCAGGATTTTTCTCGACGTAGGCTATACGAGCCAGTTGATAGTAGATTTCGGCAACACCACGCCGACGCGATTTTGCATGCGAATCGCTACGCGGATCATTGCCTGATTCAAACTTGTCGAGGTACCATTCGAGGAATTCACGACCGTCGGCTGGATTGCCATTCTGAATGTGAACTTTCGCGACATCGACCGGATTCCCGTTGAGAACCTGTTCGGACCAGCGACCGGGGAAGGGGACGCCGAGTGTTCTCGCGTCGAGGCCGGTGACATCGAGTTCCGCGACGTCCTTTTTCATCTGGGCAACGTCCAGTCGCCCTTTGTAAACGGCTCGAAGCTTGCCATCCGTGTCGATCAGAAAACTGACGGGGATCGGCAAGTCGTACCTGACGAAGATGGCCTGCAGGTGTTTGCTGTTTAGAGTTTTTATCAACTCCCCTGTTGCGATGCCACGCGTGCCATGGAAGTTCACACTGTCCAGCGTCTTTGTCATATCCTCGATGGTCGGAACCTTGTTCCCGGTGGCGGCTTCGACATTCAGGGCGATCACTTCGAGATTGTCGAGCTCTGTCTCGGCGAGCTCCGCAAGCTCTTCACGGCAAGGACCACACCAGCTCGCCCAGAAGGTTATCAATAGCGGCTTTTCCAGCGGTGCCTTTTTGGTTACCAACCGATTTTCAAAGTCAAGAAAGGCAACATCTCCAACGTTGCCGTCGAAGTTGATTTTCAATCGACCCGTTGTCCTGATCGGAGGGCCTGCGAGCGGTGATGGCTGAAGGTCGGCCTTCTTCGCAGCAGTCGCCACCGATTCAGCTTCGCCGCTACCCTGTTTCAGCCGAAAGCGTTGACCTTCACTGACGCCGGAGAAAATTTCGGGTTTCGTGGTGCCGGGCCAGCTGACGGTGGCTTTGATGATCTGCTCGTCCGGCTGCAATCCGAAGTGCAGCCACTTGGATGACTGGCTAATGAAGCTGTCACCACCGTAGAGTGTCTCGATGCGAACCGACTCGTTCCCGTCTGCATCTTTGAGCGTCAGTGTGACCCGGGACCCGAAAGCGTCGCGAGCGCATTTTTGTTGTGGATCGCCTTCCAGTCGAAAAGCCACGAACGAATTTTCGGTCGGCGTGTCGTTTCTGAGGAATCGAATCCGTGGTCCGTTGCGGTTGGCGAGCCAGATATCAAGGTCGCCATCATGATCCCAGTCGCTAACCGCAATCGCCCGCGTATCGTCGATCTGATTCAGGCCGCTGGCGGCAGAAATATCAGCGAACTGGTTTTGCCGGGTATTGAGGAAGCAGCAATTGCGTTCGCGGCCACTGAAGGAGCTCCCGGTCAACATGCTATCGATCAGCGGCTGCCACGAATCGAGATAGTGATCAATCTCTTTTTGTTCGACGTCAGCGGTGAGAGGCGATTGCGACACGACCTGTCGCCAATACATACTTCACAAGTCGCCGGATTTGGGCTGAGTCAAAAAACCGTTGCCGACGAGGATGTCTTTCCATCCGTCATTGTTGAGATCGAAGAAACGCGAGCCCCACGCCCAGCGTCCCATCGTCACATTGGCATCGACGCTGACGTCTTTGAATGTGCCATCTTTCTGGTTCTCAAAGAGTGTGTTCCCGCGTGCATGTCGCTGAAATAGCGACTTAGTCGAGCCCTCGGCATCGGACTTGAACTTGCGTTGAAACGCGATTCGGTTTCCAGCCGACGAGAACATGTTGCTGACGTAGATGTCCATCCACCCGTCATTGTTATAGTCGGACCACGTGATCGACATTCCGGCTGAGATGTCTTCGACACCTGCCTCGGCGGCAACATCCTCGAAGTGCCCGTCGTCATTTCGAAACAGATTGTTCCGCCCAAAATCGTTGGCGATATACAGATCGAGATCGCCGTCGTTGTCGTAGTCCTCCCATGCGGCCGCATAGCTGAATCGCCGGTTGTTCTGGTCCAGGCCAACATCGGACGTGACGTAACGGAACAGCCAGCGATTCGCGTCCGGTTCGGAAGATTCGTTCCGGAACAATACGTTTCGCCCGCCGTTGTTCGCATCATGGTACGGAATGGCTTTGGCAAAAATCTGCTGACGGTTGACTCCCCAGCGTTTGTCGTAACAACAAACGAAGATGTCGTTGTCGCCATCGACGTCGTAGTCCGCGACGGTGATCGAATAGGGTACGGCCGCCGGAAGAATTTGGCCCGCCCTTACGGTAAAGACTCCGTTACCATCGTTCGCCATCACGATGATGCCATCATGGACTCCGACGATCAGGTCCTGGTCACCATCGTTGTCCATGTCTGCGAATACGGAACCGTGCGTCTGGTTTAGCCAGTCGGTTTTTGATTCGGCGGAAACGTCTTTGCAGGTTCCGTCAGGTAGGTGTAGGAACAGTCGATTGGGCAGCCCACCGGGTTGGCTGATGTAGACATCTTCCAGGCCATCGCCGTTTACATCGGCGATAGAAATCCCTTCCCATCCGCCGATATCCAGATGAAACTGAATTTCGAGTGTATGCAACCACCGATCGATGCTGGGTAGTAATTGCTCACGGAACGATTCATTCTTGCCGAGTGTAGCGACGGTGCAGTCGGCGAACATTGGTCCGCCGCCGGCTGCTTTCTTGCCGGTGACTTCGACATAGTCGCGAATTCCCAGCGAAGCGAGTTCGATCTTTGAGCTTCCAGATTCATCCGCAATGGTCCATTCGCAGTCCCAGGTTGCGTCTGACTGGAAGGCTCCTTCGTCCGAATCTCCCCAGATTTGCATCAAGGCGGATGTCGTCAACTTGCGTTCGGCATGCTCGACTCGAACGATTTTCACTTTGGCGTGAACATCATGCGGATTGGAGACGAAGCCGAGCATGGCCTGTAATTGCGACTGGAATTCGGCAGCACCTGTTGAATTTTTCTTGTTGGCTGTTTCGGGATCGGCGGCTTGCGCGACAGTGAAAGCGGTATCTTCGAATACCGTTGTGACCTCAGGGTGGAGCGCTGAGAATTCGATATCTTTCGCCACGTAATCGGCGACCGCTTTCTTCGGTTCCTTGTGCGAGCCAGGAAGATGAGCCGCCAGTTCCTTGAGTGCACTTACTGCCGCCGACGAGAGAGATTCCGTCTGCCAACCATCAGCCAGGGCATCATCCGTCGGTGCTACAAACGAGGTGCCAGGTACGACATCGGTCTCTGCGATGGCGCACACATTGGACGGATCACCTGAAAAGCTCTTCGAGCCTGAACCAGACTCATCGTTACCGGATGTTGGATGGTTCGGTGGGGCATCCTCACCGACTGGCCTGATTGCGACGGGACTTGGTGTTTCCGGGTTGTCTTCAGAGGAGGGAGTAGCAGACTGTTTTGCGCAGCCGAGAACCGTCAGAAGCAATAAGCTGGCGAGGGCGACAATCGGTCGATGGTGAATCCAACGTGTGTTCATTCACCCATTTTACGTTTCGAGAGCATTTCAAAGCCATGGGGAGTTGGTAGCGTGAAATTTCGACCGAACCACCCGACAGCAGGCTCGCAGTACATTCATGGCGAAAAGGCGAAAAAAAGGACACACGATCGAATCGTGTGCCCCATGTTCTGTCCGAAATTGCAGACGCGATTAGCGTCGACGTCGCAATCCAAGGAGTGAGCACAATCCGAGGAACAAGCCACTGAGAGTCGCTGGTTCTGGTATCACAGCGCCGACATAGTTGACGCTTTGGACGGTAAAGAAGGCATCGGTTGCGGATCCGAAAGGTACCTGAATGCTCGTGTTGTCCAGCATTCCATTGAGGATGCCGTCCGTCGTGTCGCCATTGAAGCCGGTCGTTGGGTCAATGGTGACTGTCGTAAAGCCGGTTGTGGTGAAACTTGAGGCTGGGACAGTAAATGAGAAAAACTCGCCAGGTCCGCCAGTTTCTCGAACCGCTACCGTGATATCACTGGCATTTCCAACGTCGATGCGGGCAGTCAACTCGATGGCTGTAACACCGCTAAGGTCGACGGGCGCGACGGGGGCTGTTCCCATACCACCGAACGTATCGCCACTGCCATCGCCACACTCCACGACGCCATTCGGAGTAGTCGTGAATGAAACGCCATCTGCAGTGAAGTCGTATTCTGTACCCAAGGCACCGCCGTGGTGGCAGAAGTCAAACAATATTGTCTGATTTGTTGTAAAGTCTTCGAGGTAGTTTTGAGCCGATACGAACGTGCAAACGGTCAAAGCCAACAAACATGCGGTTCCAAATTTCTTAATCATTGGTTCAGTCTCTCTCTTAGAAATTAGATGTGAACAAATATCACGTTGCGGTTAGTGCGCAAAAAGAACGCCACTTAGCGGCTTAAGAAAGCTGCTAAATCAAGTTCTTTCTGGCTGTCGTCAGTAGCTGCTCCTATGTTAGAACCGCCCAGTTTTCGCTGGATTATTCTTTGTTCAATCTGTGTTTGCGCAAAAAGAGCGTCACTTAGCAGCTTTTGCGAGAAAGGTGCTAAATCATGTTCTTTCTGGTTGTCTCCAGTGGCTGCTCCTATTCATCAAGCGAATAAAGTGGTTCAGCATCTACAAAAAAAGAACGTCATCTCGGTACTTGCAGAAAGTACCGGGATCACGTTCTTGGCCAGTTTCGAATTGGGACGGCAGTCACTGGCGTATTCCTTAGCGATTTGGGACGGATTTTTTGAGTGTTTGCAGGTTACCCGTACATTCCCCATTGTCAACAGTTTTGTGACTTTCGTGCAGGTTGTTTCGGGCGAAACGACGTGGAATTCAGTATTTTCGCCAGCTACACAGAGCCAAAAAGGCTCCCAGCGGTAACGCGATACCCACGGAGGAACGCGTCGGCTGGTTGGAGTTTCTTTCCCGCCGGCTGAATCGACTCGATGCAAATCGCACCGTCAGAAGTTGCGATACAGAGTCCTTCCTCGACTTGCACGACCGTACCAGGTTTTGAGTCGCCATCCAGCTTCACCGCGACTGCCGATTTGATGACGACCCGGAGTGGCTCGCCTTCTGGTCGCAACCAATGCGTATAGATGCCTGGCCACGGCTGGAACGCACGAAGCTGGTCGACGATCTGTTGTGCCGAACGGGTCCAATCGATATTTCCATCTGTCTTTTTCAGTCGTGGTGCCTTGGTTGCAGCCGACGGATCCTGCTTTTCTCCGATCGCAGATTCACCGTCCCATGCCTGTAGCATCGAGATGGACTCATTAATTGCGTCCACTCCCAAAACGGACAGGCGTTCTTCCAACTCGACCGCGTCTTCCGTTTTCCCAATCGTGACGGAGCGTTGAATCAGATTCGGCCCTGCGTCCAGCTTGCGAGTCATGTGAATCACGGTGACGCCTGTTTGTTCGCAGCCATCATAGACGGCCCAGTTGATCGGGGCCGCACCGCGATACTTTGGCAGAAGTGACGCATGCAAGTTAATGCCGCCCAGTTTTGCCTGGCCAAGCGCGTCGGCGGAGAGGATCTGCCCATAGTCGCAAACGACAAACAGGTCCGCACTTAGTTCTTTGAGAAGATCAATGACAGTCGGTTCGTTGATCGAGTCGGGCATCTCAATCGGCAGCCCGAATTCCATTCCCACCGACTGCATAGGATTGGGAGGTGTCGGTTTTGGTGTTTTCGATTTCTTGCTCTTACGGCCGCTTCGAGGCGGCCGGGTAATCAGTGCCACAACGTCATGATCTGCGGACTCGTGCAGAGACCGAAATGTTGGAATGGCGAACGGGCCTGTGCCCATCATGACAATTCGCATGGTTTGTTTCTCAATCCGCGAAAGAAATTCTGGTCATCAGGCCAAAAATTACGGGAGGCTGTAGTGGACGAGGCCACGAGTCCGTTCCTTACTCGTTGCCTCGCGGGACTCGTTGCTTCGCGGGACT
>CALHZT010000085.1 GCA_938040995.1 uncultured Pirellulaceae bacterium
AGCGTTTGCCAGTCGCCATTTTCGATATGCTCGATGACGGCAGGTTTGTACGATTCGTATCGCGGCTGGGTCAGCCACGTATTGATATTCTCCCTGGCTCCGGCCGTGATGCTCCCATCGGCCACGGCTGCATCCAGTTTCGCCAGAACATCGCTCGTATCCACACTCATCGAATCGCCTCGTCGTAGGGTAGCTCGCGGCCACACCATTTTTGTTGTCTCGAACGGTGGTCCCACCGTTGCATCATTTGCGTATATTCTAACGGCGATCGACGCGTTCTATATAGGGCGAAGTGCCAACCTGGAATCTGGGTTCGCCGTAGTGGACGAGGCAACGAGTCCATTCCTGATTGGTGGTCCCATGGGACTCGTCGCCTCGTCCACTACCAGACTACGGGAAAACTCAGGAATAAAAATGAGCCAACTAATCATCAGCGTTTCCGGACTGCGAGGCATCATTGGCGAAACGCTCGACCCAACCATCGCGGCTCGATACGCCGCGGCTTATGCCAGCCAACTTGCCGGCGAAGGCCCCATTGTGGTGACTCGTGATGGTCGAGCCACCGGGCGAATGCTCACCGATGCGATTCGCGCCTCGCTCTGCGCATGCGGCCGCGATGTCCTGGACGCCGATGTCGCCGCTACCCCGACGACTGGCCGATTGATCCGTCAAAATAAAGCCGCCGGTGGGATCCAGATTTCCGCCAGTCACAATCCACCGCCGTACAACGGGATGAAGCTCTTCTCGGCGGACGGCCGAGTCGTACCTGGCGAGTTCGGCGAGAAGGTTCTCACGGCGTTCAACGATAATGAACTCCCGTGGCAACCGCACGACAAAGTCGGCACGACCAAACTGCTGGAAGATACGACGTCCGATCATCTGGCCGCCGTCCTGAAGAATGTCGACACCGTCCGCATTCGCAAAGCCTCGTTCCGCGTCCTGCTGGACAGTAATCACGGAGCCGGAAGTATCCTCGGCCGCGAGTTGCTCGGCCATCTTGGATGCACCGCGACGATCCTTGGCGACACGCCCAACGGCGAGTTCGCGCACACGCCGGAACCAACCGCGGACAACCTCAAGGGAGTTTCGGCTGACGTCGTGTCCAACCACGCCGCCGTTGGTTTCTGCCAGGACCCCGACGCGGACCGATTGGCACTGATCGACGAAGCCGGCCGTTATGTCGGCGAAGAGTACACGCTCGCAATTTGCCTGAAGCATATTCTTCAGTCGCGAAAGGGAGCGGTGGTCACGAATTGCTCGACCAGCCGCATGTCGGAGGATCTCGCCAACGAAGCGGGTGCGCCGTTCTTCCGTTCGAAAGTCGGCGAAGCCAACGTAAGTGACGTGATGCTTGCAAACGACGCCATCTTCGGTGGCGAAGGCAACGGGGGTCCGATTGACCCAGAGGTTGGATACGTTCGTGACAGTTTTGTCGGCATGGCGTTGGTGCTTGACGCGATGGCGGAAACTGGCAAACCGCTCAGCTCGCTCGTCGACGAGTTGCCGCGATACTCGATTCACAAATCCAAAGTGCCATTGGAGCGGGACAAGTTGTCCGCGGCCTATGACCGACTGGAAAAGCACTTCGCCGACGCCAAACCGGATCGCATGGACGGATTGCGGCTGGACTGGGCCAACAAATGGCTACTCATCCGCGCCAGCAACACCGAGCCCATCGCCCGCATCATCGCCGAAGCCCCAACCGCCGACGAAGCCGCCGAGCTTTGCGAGCAATCGGCAAAGATCATGGGTTAGTTGGTGTACAGGCTTTAGCCTGCGACCGCGGACAATGAACATCCATTAGCGTTGATTCGCGTTCATTAGCGGTTCTCATCCGTGCAGTAAAATACTCGCGGGCGAAAATCATCCAACCACGTGCTCTTTCTGTCGAGTTACGCCGCGACTGCAGAACCGAAACGGCGGCGGCTTGACACAGCAAACAGAGCGACAAGAACAACGAAAATACCACCGGGTTCCGGCACTACGGAGGCGAGCCCCACGATGCGTTCCGGTGCGTTAAAAATGTCAAGAATTCGACCGTTTGAAGGATCCAGTTGAAAAATCTGCGGTCCCGCAAACCCCGCCGAGATCCACAGCGAATCATCAGCAAATGCCAGCCCACCCGACCCACTGACTGGAAGCGCATTCACGATGCTCACCAATTCGCCAGCCTGGTTAAACGCAACGATCCTTCCCGCTTGACCACCAATCGGAGTCGATAAATCATCGGCAGTAACGTAGATCAGGTCACCATCGGATGCGAGGCCGCCACCGAAAAAAAGATCCGAACCGTATGCAGGAGCAAACCCGGCGCCCGTGGCTCCCGTGACAAGATCCAGGGAAAAAATCTCGAAAATGTCGGACATCCAAAGCGTATCCCCAACAACCTCAAGTCCCGATGGTGGATTGCCATTTGGTGCAGTAAATGTCCGCTGCACGCCTCCATCAAGTGTAAATTCGATGACAGAATTTTGGAATTGTGGCGTAAATCCGCTTACGTAGAAGACTTCGCCATCGGAAGTCGCCAGCCCTTTGTCCAGGAGTCCGCCGTTGTTTGGCATCGTACCTATGGCGGTGCTAATTTGAGTCTCGGTATCGATCTCGTAGACCGAATTGGAATCTGCGCTCACGCCGTAGAGGATGGCAGCATGAATATTGAATGTCGCGAGAACAGCGACAAAAAAGAGTGATAGGGATCGAGTCAGATTCATTACGCTCTCCAGGGCACGTGATTCAATGATGGGCAGCGTTGATGCTAATGACAATGACGAGTCAACGCAAGCATCTCAAGCGACTTTTTTCTTTTCTCCCGGAGCACAGGCCCGATACGGCTTAAACGATTTGAATTCACATGTAGTGGATCTTGTTAAAGATCCCTCGGTTGTCCGCGAAAACCGCTTTGCTGCAAGGATCTTTAGCAAGATCCCTTTAACAAGATCCGAACTTCCGGCAAGTCTTTTCCATCCTCAAGAAGCAATTTGCCGACCTGCCGTCACGTCGGCTTGTTTCCCACCGACGTGACCGTCTACCCGAGCTAAATGGTCGGTCGCCGGTATCGCATTGCGTATGACAACAAGAACATCAAACCGAGCAACCATCCTGACGGTTCAGGAACGAGCAATGCGTCAGAGACAAAAACGCCTCGACTACCGTCAGCGAAGATTGCCGTAAATGCGACCTGACCGGCATCGTTCAAGCCACGATTACCTTCAAATCCAACGAAATTCACGGTGCGAAAATCGCCAGGTGCCACCTCAAGAACATCCCCAGACTTCACGACGTCGATCAACTCGCCAGCGATGTTTTCGCCTACAATGCTACCTTGAAGATGGAATGCAACCTGCTGATTCTCGTTGATCGCGACGCCGGATGCGGCTGAGAATCGGGCGCGGTAGAGGTTTTCAAGGCCGTTACCACGATCCACCCAGACTCCAAACAGATCATCCGATTCAGCGAGCAATGCCTCAAAGACCACATCACCCTTCTTGTTAGCTGCGAATCCATCATTCGCGAATCCCAGGGTACGAAACTCTCCACCACCGGGCGCCGAATCACCCTCGCGGGCCACGATGCGGAAGTCCTCTCCATCTGCCGAAATGATTGCTTCATCGTTTTCAAAGCCCACGTCATCGTTCCGGGTAAACTCGGTATAAAAAATGACCTCGTTGTTATCCGTCAAGTGGATCGTATCGAATGGAGAAATCCCCTGCCTGGCAATCTGGAGTCCATTCGTTCCGTCCAGCACCTGGCCTTCATAAGCAACCAGACGATTCACATCGTCGACTAGCCAGAGCCCTCCTGTCGAATCAACCTCTCCTGAAAAGACAGCAGCGCCGTGCGTATTAACAAGCCTGCGATTGCCAAACGGAACGAACGAGAAGACTGAGTCGAGCTGGGACGAAGCGAAGCCTGCCGGAACCGGCACGCTCTCCCCTTCGAGTGCGATTAGTCGAGTCCCATCCGGACCAGTCGTCCATGCGCCTGACCGCTGGTCGAGTCTCGCTTTGATATACACCTGACCGTTGCGGTCCGCATCGAGGTACTCTTCCCGAAAGCTGAGGCTACCATTCGCGCCGGGGAGAGGCGTCGAATCGTCAATAATTGAGTTCAGTTGCCCGTTCTCCCAACTGGCGACTCCCTGCCCGCCGCAAGCGATCCCTCCATTCTGTCTGAATGCTTCGGTGCAGGCCGGGAAGACTGACGAGCCGCCATTGTTTAACTGTAAGTCATCCGGCCCCCCATTAAGATAGAAGGATGGATCGGCACCGAGCCCAACATTCGAGCGGGCCACCAGTTCGAGCTTTCCAGTGGAGTCGCTCCAAATTCCCGTTTCGTTCCCAAAGCCAAGTCCATTCGATGAATTCTGAAGCCATGCCTGAAAAGAGACGCGTCCTGCATCGTTGATGGTGGGCGCGAAAAATCGTTCGAAGAATTCCTCCGACATCGTACCCGTGGGACTTTCCGACAATGCCACCGTGCGGAATTGCCCATGCAATGTCCCCACGAAACCCAATGAGACCAAAAAAGCCAATCCTCGAAGTAGTTGTCTGTTCATGAGATCCTGTTTCCTTCCAAAGTTTGTATTTCGCGAGGGCAAAACTAAAACTACCAACCGCCCGGGCACGACTCAAGAAGATTGATTTTTCACTGGGTATTGGATTGTTAATAATGGCGTGTCAGGCTGCCACGGCAAAACGCTCGCGATGTCAACTGCTCGACTCGCCTGACGTGACACTGAAATTCGCTGTACTCCAACTTCTTTTTTGTGCCGTGAGTGAGTGGTTCGCGATACCGCGCACCGTCGCGAGAGTGTTGGTGTACAGGCTTTAGCCTGCAGAATTGCCCTGTTTTCAATTTTCATTTCAATAGTGTGCGCGGTCGCAGGCTAAAGCCTTGTTGAACGGGAGAAATCCAAGTGCAAAAGCGACGTTGGAAGATTTCGTTGAGTACCGTCATGATTCTCATCACGGGGCTCTGCATTTTGTTGGGATACGTCAAGAACACCTTGCGGGTTTATCAAAGACAATCTGACGCAATTGCAAGACTCGAAACGCACAATGCAATTTTTGAGATTGTTGATCCGTGGGCTGATCGCAAATTGCTGAAGGGGCGATTCCTGCGAGCGACGGATGTCTTTCTGCAGTCAAAGGCTGATCTCGATCTGATCGCTGACCTTCCTTTTCTGACGAGCTTGAATCTTCCTGGTAACACCAACGACAGCGACATTCGTCTAATCTCCAGATTTGGCAATATGCGAAATGTGAAAGAGCTCGATCTTTACGTAGCTGATGTTACCGATGTATCCGTGAAAGATCTTGCCCGGTTTTCGTCGCTCGAGGAGCTTGACGTTTGGGATGCTCCATTAAGCACCTCGGCAGTCCTCGAGCTTTCACGACTGCCTCGCATGAAGAAGATGAGGTTTCGCCACGAACTGGGCGCCAAAGAGTTGGCCGCTTTTGTCGAAGATGGCCGTCTCGAGAGCAATGAGCTATCTCTCAACGCTATTGAAGCAGAAGATTTGGGAAGACTGGCCGACGCATTCATTTCCACGCCGCAATACGACCGGATGCATCTCTCCATCTCCGACTCAAAAGTTGATCGGGCGTGGTGCGAACCGCTCAAGAGGGTGCGAGTCAGCACCCTGAAATTTCGAGCATGTGATATCGCTACCGAACTGTTTTCGGACTACGAACTGGCTTGCGACGAATTGTCCGTCAGTTGGCGAAGCGCACCACACCTGGTCAATGGCGTTCGCAAGGCTGAGACCATGGAACTAAGGCCCCGCAAGGGTCGGACGCTCGAAATTCAAATGAAATCGCCAAACGGTTGCGCTGTCGAATTCTCTGCATTCGGCGACGCAGATCAACTACTGGATGCGATCCATCCCAACATGCAAGTCAGCGGAGCACTGAAAGCGACGACGTCGGAATATTTCGAGAAGCTACCGACAAGCCTCATTCGTTCAGCGGAGCGGATTGAGTTAGACGACAGCGACGACGACACCCACGAAAAAAGTCGATACGGAAAAATTCTTCGCCGAATCGCAGCTGTCGCACCGATGACCCGAATCAGAGAGCTCTCGATTGCTGACGATTCATTCGACGATGATGCGTTTTCGTCGATTTCAAAAATGCCGAACCTCGAGCACCTGCGAATTGCGACTCCAGCTGTTTCAGGCGCCGGTTTTTCTCACCTGTCGGACCTGAGGCATCTAAGCTCATTGGCGATTGAGCCTGAAAGTATTTTACTCTACTCACTATCTGAAACAGAATTCTGCGAGCTGGTCAAACCGCTGAAGCAACTTCGGCGCATCGAACTTTCGGGACGTGTTCATCCAATTGTCAAGGATCCACTGTTCAGGGCGATCGAGAAAGATTTTCCGTGGATCGAAGTCAAAAGTTTCTGAGAAAATTGGCGAGAGAGTGTTGGTGTACAGGCTTTAGCCTGCCGAATTGCCCTGTTTTCAATTTTCAATTCAATAGTGTGCGCGGTCGCAGGCTAAAGCCCAGCCTTTTGAAGCTGTCAGTTCATGCAACATTTCGTGACTTCATTAGGATCTTGTATGTGGAGTCATGCCCACGGTTTGTCTTATTTTTCTTTGACTTCTTCCTGCTCTTTGGTGTCCATTTGTTTTTCTTGTA
>CALHZT010000086.1 GCA_938040995.1 uncultured Pirellulaceae bacterium
CCCCGACCCCTTTTCGCCCTGCCACCCTTCTCCGCTCCGCCTCCTCCAATGCCCAACACTTCAACTTCCAAGCTGGACGATGGCTGCCCGGATTTCATCGGCTACCTGCGCCAAGGACTCTACTTCCAATCGCGATTCCAATGCCACTTTTATCTGATCCTGATGCTTAAAAGCCGCCGAACCAATTTCGCCAAGCGCCCACGCGGACGCGGAACGGACGAGTGGGTGAGCGTCCTGAAGCCCCTTCGTCAGCGCGGACGTGGCCGGAACATACTGCTGTGCTCCCAGCGAAATGGCGGCGTTGCGAAGGATGCCGTGTCGCTTCGATCGCCACAGCGGCGTCTTTCGAAATCGCGCCCGAAACGAATCTTCGTCCAAATCAAACAATCCGACCAAGTCCACCGGATTCTGCCCAGTCAGCGGAGCAAACTCGGCCATCGGTTGAACATCCAGATGAGCCGCAATTTGCTTTTTCCCATTCCACGGGCACACCTCCTGACAAACATCGCACCCGAATAGCCATTCGCCCATGTCGGGCCGAAACTCCTTCGGAATATCCGATCGCAACTCAATCGTCAGGTAGCTGATGCACTTGGTCGCATCCAGGACGTACGGCTCGGGAAAGGCGTCCGTGGGACAGGCGTCCAGACAAGCCGTACATGTCCCGCAATGATCGGTCTCAAACGGATGGTCATATTCGAGTTCCAAATCAGTCAACAAAGCCGCCAGGAAAAAGTAGCTGCCGCGATCACGATTCAGCAGTAACGTGTTTTTTCCCTGCCAGCCGATTCCCGCCAGCCGTGCATAGTCGCGTTCCAGGAGCGGAGCGGTATCCACGACACCACGATTGCGACTGCGCGGCGCTCGCTCCGCAATTCGCCGAACAAGCGACTTCAACCGATCATGAATCGTATCGTGATAGTCGACTGATCCCCAGGCGTAGCGGGCAATCCGTCCCTCGCCCGGTTGGACTTCCGCAGGTTCCTCCGTTCGATAATTCATCGTCAGCATGACGATGCTTTTCGCGCCATCGAGGACAAGATTCGGATCGCGATAGGCATCCTTTCGATCCGAGAGATAGCTCATCTCGCCACCGAATCCCGCCGTGAGCCACTCCTGCATCTTCGCGAGAATTTTGGCATCGAGCGGGTCCGCCTTGCAAATCCCGACTTGATCGAACCCAAGCTCGGTGGCTGTGTTTCGGATCCACTTCGACCGAGCCGCCGGACTCTCACACTCAACAGGCGACTCAACAGGCGACGCCGCATTGGCATCGCCGTCCCTATCGCGATGAGAGTTTTCGAGCGGGGCGTCCACGTAGCACTGATCCTGGCATGCAAGTTGCCAAACAAACATCGAAAGTCTGGCTGTAGCGATTGTAACGATTGCCCGCCCCAGAATGGACGTTTCGCGGGGTATCCGCGTGCATTCTGTTGCAAAAGCAACACTCCCGACCGCCCATGTTGATTGACGGCAACGTCGGCGCAATTAGTCTGGAACTCAGGTTCCCGGCTGCGCGAATTTACTTTGTCCATTCGTGCTTACCAGAAACACGCCCTGAATCGCCACGGTATCGGCGTCTGCTCGGGGACACAATCGAAATATAACTTTTCAGCTATGACGAGGATTCTATGAAAACTTTCTTTAAGTCGCTGGCACCGATGGCTGTTATGGCGATCGCTGTCATCATGCTCGCCGCTCCCTCCGAAGCCAATGCACACCATAACGGGCTCGGTGGTGTTTACGGCGGTGGTGTTTTCGGTGGTTTCAACTCACCCTACGCAAGTGGACGCATCCCGACTCCACCCTACTTCGCGCTTCACCCGCCCGTTTACTACAGCGTGCCTGTGCCGCGAACTTACGGATACAGTCCTTTCGCCTATGGTAGCAACGTGCGGACTCCTGATGTTGCTCCTGCAGCTGGTGCTCCGATGACGATCGTCAATCCTTTCGTCACGCAACCAGCAAAAGGCGAAGTCAAAGAAAAGGCACCTGCCGATGGCGACACAGCAATGGCCAAGCCTCTGATGATTGTTAATCCATTCGTCAAGCAGAAGGTCGCAACAGACATTCGAGTCGCGCAAAACTAGTTTTTGCGTTTCTGCAGACCTTGACTCAGAGCGGTATGGCGGCTGGCAGTGAACAACTGCCAGCCGCTTTTTTGTTGCGACGCGATGTTCCTTAAGTCGCCGTTTCCCAAAAATTGCCATCCTAAGCCGAAGGCTTTGCAGCCTGTAGGATCGTTCGAGAAATAACTGCCTGATCTTCCTCCGTCTTTCCCGCGCAGGCGGGAATCCATTGAATCGGATTGGCTTTCTTAATGCAGGGAAAGACATTGAGCGTTAATACGCTTCCAGTGGGTCCCCGCGTTCGCGGGGAAGACGGTCATAGGCCGTCAATTGAGTCGTCATGAACGGAGATTCGACACTAACCTTAGCCGGCGGCAAACGCAGTGCCACCGCCGGTAGATGGCACTCGCCAAGCCAGTCGAGTCATTCCGGTCTGGCATTCATATCCAGATCTCTCGTCAACCAGTGCCAAATGAATGGTGTTGAGATTTGAATCGCGTTCCCACCCGGCAGCTGACTCAGCCGGCTCGTCGGGGATCGCGTCACTGCTAGCGACAGGCGAGGCGCCGTTCATTCCGGCGGCTTGCGGGATTCGCGTGACTCCCGGACTGCCGTCATGCTTGCAATTCGGTCTGGCGGCGATAAACCTCGCGACTTATTCTTCCGTCCTTGAATAAGTCGCCAAAAAGGAGCCAGCCATGAGAACATGGGTGTCGCTTACTCTTATATCATTCTCGCTCGCGTTGCTTTCCGGATGCACCGGAGCCAATCGGTCGCGGATGCTCGCGCCGTTCCAGCCGCTCAACTACGGCCAGACCTGCGTTGCACCACCGGCGACCGGCACGATCGGATACGGCCAGGGCTACTATCAGCCACGCGCGTTCACGGCGGCTGCGCCGCAAACCGGTTTTTCCAGCCAACGCGGTCCGATGCAGCCGATTCCACAATTGAGCCGCCCAAATACGCCAGCTCAGCCGCGAACTTCGGCGGCTCCTCCGAGCAATGACGATTGGGAATCGACCAAGTCGGCGAATGCTCCAACACTCAACTCGAGCGCCAGCCGCCAACCTGCTCCACGAGTCAACGTGGCGAACCATCAGCGGCGCGCGGACACACGCGGCTTGACGAACGATAATAATCTGGCCTGGACGCCACCGTTTGGAACCAATCAGGGTTACTCTCCAGTTTCGGCGGCTTCGCAACGATCTTATGGGAGGTCGAATCAACCTTTGCCAATGCAACGGCCGGTGCAACAAGTTGTACCGCAACTCGCAACGTACTCAGCTCCCGTGAGCTACAACCCAATTCGCCCCTCCGTCGTTCGGCCAACCAGCTATGGTCCCGTCGTGCCCAATCAGATTTTTGCAGAAGATTGTGTCAGTTGTGACGTCCAGGCAGCACCTGGAGTCCCCATTCCTCAGGGCTCGTACGCATCAGGCGGTTACGATTCGGGGCCAATTTATACGGCGGTTGAAAGTTCGCGCTGGCAACCAAGAAGGTAATGAGTCCTCCGTAGCCGGCAACAGTTCGGGCGACGTTTCTTGGTCCGCAAGCCCTTTCTTGGTCCGCAAGCCCTTTCGTCTTTCCCGCGCAGGCGGGAATCCAGCGAAGCACTCTTTGGGTTTGATCAAGAGGTGAGTTTGAAGAATAAAACGCTACGACTGGGTACCCGCGTTCACGGGGAAGACGGACGGCGGCTGGTGATGGTCAAGTAGCCGGACTGGCAACAGTTCGGGAGACGCGTGAGAAACGCTGACCACTTCGAGAAAACCAACCCGCAGAAGATTCACCCGAAGTCTTGCGACATCGGCTACGACGAACCATCGGCTACGACGAACCATCGGCTACGTATCTTCCGGCGGCGGAACGACTCCGTCAAACTTCGGCGGCTGAATCTCAAAGTCAGACTGAACCGCATCTTCAAGCGTATCCCGGATCTTCCCTTTATCGAAGAGCTCAGTCGCAATTCGGTAAGCCGCCGTTTCCTTCTGCAAGACGTCGTCGACGTACTTGATGTCCGGATGCTCGTTCTTCGCCATCAGCTCGGCGGCTTTGAAGCGAATTTGTTCGGTTCGTTCGTAAGCCGCCCTCGCCTGCTCGACACTCGCATCTGACACCGTCCTCAAGGTGACGTGAATCTTCTGATTTCTCAGCCGCACAAATGCAGCTCGCTCTGCTCCCTCAAGAGACTGCCAGATCCCGGCGACTTGGAGTTTGGCCGCCAACGTCCCTATCACCGTTCGAAGCAAAGTGAATGGCTGTAGCTGGTCTCCGTAATGATTGGCTCTCTTCTGCGCGAGAGCCAGACTGGTTGCCAATTCAACGCCAGAATTACCAGCGCCAGAATTACGAACCAGCAAAAGCTCGGACATAGCGACTTGGCGAAGCACCAATGCGACTCGCTCGATGTCGTCGCGCGATGCACGAGAGTCAACTTCACCCAAGTCGATCCTCGGAGCGTCTGATGCGTCACGGCGGATCATGTAGGCTCGGCGAGCAAATTTCGCGTCGAGAAAGTCGCATCCGTCAGAGAATTCCGCCAGCGGGAGCGGTTCGTCGTTTTCGTCTGTTCGTGGCGGCGGCGGTTCCAGTGTTGGCAATGTCGCCGGAAAGCCGGCGCTGATGATCAGTCGATCGGCGGCCAACCAACAATCCAGCCCGAGTTCACCAACGAGCTTGTCCGTCGTTTGAAGCGTAACGTCAGGAAGGACCACAATCTCCGGCTGCCTCTCTTCAGTCGGTCCAGTTTTGGTAGTCGGCTTGGGGACGGCAATGCGTTGCAGGTAGTGAGCCACTGCATGGTAGAAACCATGAATCACCAGCTCCGGGTTCTTCGAGCACAGTCGCGTGAGCAGCCGATGAGCCAACTCAAGTTCATCCTGGATCTTTCCCGAAACGCCGGCGAGACGAACAAGCCGCTCATGTGGCGTCTGCCCAAAGTGCGGCCTTTCAAACAACTCGCGATCGACACGCGACATCAATGCAACAACGGACTGAAATGCCGTCAGGAGCTCAGCATTGCCTGGTTTTTTCGCTTTGGCAACTTGCTCGACGCTGGCAAGAATCGACTGAACCTCCGCTGCCGCCGGCAACTCCGCCGCCGCAAATTTCTGTTCGGCGGTGGGATCGAGCAGAGCATCCGGAAGCAGGTAACCAGCAAGATCGTCGTCATCAGGAACGGGAACGATAAGGTTCGGCTGGGATGCGTCATCCGGCAGCCGTTCAAAGTCGCCATCGCGCTCAACCATGAATGTTACCGCCCAAGAGCAAGAATATCCCTACGCCTAGCATATCGAACACCGGCGGAAATGACGACTTTTTGAAACGGCGACGGGACGCGAACCACGAGAAGCACTTGCCCACGAATACCGTTCCATCAAGAATGAGGAACATCCACATTCGCAAAACAAGGCAAACGACTGAAAATATGGTTCGCCGCGGTCAACTTTCAATGCCAACAGAAATCGACTCGAACAACACCGGTGCGCAAACACCAACCGCCGCCGCGCAACCATTTACGGCTCCCGCGCCGCTGAAGATTGGCGACATCGTTGTCGATCCGCCCGTCCTGGCCGCTCCGATGGCGGGATTTACCAACTTTGCGTTTCGGCAAATGGTTCGTGAGTATGGCGGAGCCGGTTTGATCGCGACGGAAATGGTGAACGCTCGCGGATTCGTCTGGATGGATCGCGAGCAGCAGGAGTTTCCCGACCGGCTGTGGGGCGTCAAGGAAGAAGCCCGCCCGCTCGCCGTACAGATCTGGGACAACGAACCGGATACGCTCGCGCAAGTCGGACATCGACTCGCGACCGAGTTCGGCGTCAGTGTTGTGGATATCAACTTCGGTTGCCCCGTCCGTCAGGTAACGCAGCGAGCCAAGAGTGGGTCCTATCTGCTCAAGTACCCCGACAAGATGTTCGAGATCATTTCCAAAGTCGTCAAAGCCTGCTCACCAACTCCGGTGACGGCGAAAATTCGACTGGGCTGTTCCCGCGATCAAATCAACGCAATCGAGATTGGCAAAGTCGTCGAAGCCGCCGGAGCTGCCGCCCTCACGGTCCATGGTCGAACCGCTGCGGATTTTTTTAAGGGCTCTGCCGATTGGGACCTGATTTCGCAGATCAAGCCGCATTTGAAACGTATTCCACTCATTGGCAACGGTGACCTCGACAGCGCGGCGAAGGTAGTTGAAGCTTTCCGCCGCTATGACGTCGACGGCGTTATGATTGCTCGCGCCTGCCTGGGACGCCCGTGGTTGTTCTCTCAGGCACAGGCGGCTTTGAGAGGCGAGCCAGTGCCGCCCGATCCGAGCCTTGATGAGCAGCGGCAGGCGCTAATTCACCACTACGATTTGGTGGTAGATCGATTCGGCGTCGAAAAAGGCACGTTGCTGATGCGCAAGTACGCGTGTACCTACGCGACTGGGTGTCATGGTGCCCGCGAATTTCGGAAGTATGCCGCTTTGGTGACGACTCCGGACGATTTTTACGACGTTGTGGAAAGGTATTTTCCTCGCGAGCTACGCGATGATGCTGACGAAGCAACAGAATCGAAAAACGTATGATTGAACGGCGATTCCTTGCTCGATGGTTACGTTTGAACCTGCTGCAGTTCATCGGCCTTTCGATGATTTCATTGGGAATCCTGCTCTTCGTCGGACTGGAAAAGCACAATCGCAACAAACCGCCAACACCCTCATCAACGCCCACACAGTACCGCGAAAATCGAAAGACGAAGCGAAAGCAACAGGCCTTTCGAAGTTTTGAAGCCAAAGTGCGATTGGAAGAAAGCATGGCCTGGCAAAGACACTTCGAGAATGTGCAACGTCGACTTAACACATCTGCGTGGACGATCTCGGGGCTTGGCGCCGTTTCATTTCTGATTGGCCTGAAGCGACGAATGTAGGTCAGCGGCCGGCGGGTGGGCGGGTCAACCCATTGATGCAATACGGGAACTCGGCGGGAGGGCGAGGCTCCGTCCGAGCCGCGAATCTGGGACAACGTTGCGCTTGGGGAAATCGTCGAGCTGTTACTGAGCCCCGAGGAGAGTCTTACCGCATTACACCCGGCAGCTCACGCAGCCGGCTCGCCGGGCAATCTGTAAGCACCGGAGTATTCACTGACAGTCCCCGGAGGCGAGCCGGCTGCGTAAGCTGCCGGGTGTGTGCCTGAGTGATCGCTTCGGGCTATCAATCTCGCAACGCGACCTGTTCTCGCTGATGAGCGCGGGTCAACCCGTTGATGCGATAAGGAAACTCGGCGGCCGGCGGGAGGGCGAGGCTCCGTCCGAGCCGCGAATCTGGGACAACGTTACGCCTGGGGAAATCGTCGAGCTGATACTAAACCCCGAGGAGAGTCATACCGCATTACACCC
>CALHZT010000087.1 GCA_938040995.1 uncultured Pirellulaceae bacterium
ATCAGCCGCCACGCGTTAGCGTCCGGTTCAATATTCAGTATACAGGTGAGTGCTATTGGTCTAACGCCGTGCCGCTCACGGATACTGTGCAGCTCTCCATTTGATCCACAGAGCCCGCTCTAAATTCCGCCAAATGCGAATCCAAGAATCTGCGGCGGGATCATGGACGAAACCGATACTGGCGCTTTCGGATGCGGAAAGGTGTACGTTTTTTTGGACAGGTAGAGATCCAGTCGACGGAGATGCTCGACTCTTTCGCGACTGGAGATATCCGTCGGCAAAGCGGCAATGACCTGAATCTGCGTCGCAACCGCTTCCTTGAAATCGCCGATCTGGGCGTAAGCCGCCGCGAGGGTACCGTAGCAATACCAGCAACGCGTGTTGTTCGTCAGCTCCATCGCTCTTTTCGCTGACTTGATGGCTTTCTCGCCATCGATAAACTTCTTCTCGGGACAGGCTGCACGAATCCACGCCGAGTTGTTGTACGCCTTGGGGGAATCTGGTCCGTAGTTGGCCGCTTTCTGATAATCGTCGAGCGCCGACTGGAAATTCCCGCGGGCATAAGCCACATAGCCGCGATTGTTATACGCGTCAGCGAATTGCGGATTGGCATTGATCGCGGCATTATAATCAGCAACAGCCCGATCCATGTCGCCGAGTGCCATATAACAGTTGCCGCGATTGTTGTAGACGATTGCTGATTCCGGCTCGAGTTCGGCGGCCGCGGCATAGTCGCGAAGCGCGGTCTGGTACTCGCCTTTTCGCTGCCAGGCATTGGCACGATTGGCATAGGCGATGGCTAGCTTCTGATCCGTTTCGATCGCCTCTGTGAATGCGTCGATGGCTCGATCATAGAATTTTCGAATCAGCAGGCAATTGCCGCGACCAACTTGGGCAAGGCTGTTGGAAGGATCCAGTCGCAAAGCGGCCTCAAAATCAACGAGGGCTCGGCCAAAGTCCTGCTGGCCCGACCACATCATCCCGCGCTGATAAAAGGCCTGGACGGATGGCGAGTCTTTGACTCGCTTTGAAAAATACGGCTCGGCGTCATTGGCGAGAATGATCGCATTGGCGTCTATCCAGCCACCAGCCTGGTTCACCCACAGCCAGCCGTCCTTCACCTGGCCGACGCGGAAGGTGTCGCCAATCTTCGTCGGTTGCGACTTTTTCCCGGGAACCTCAAACCTCGTATTCGGGGTGATCACGACGACCTTCTGGTTCATCAGATGGTCAAACGACTTTTCATCAGCCGACAAGGTCGAACTTACGACTTGTACCAATAGGATGGAAATCGTTGACGTAATCAAAAGAGCGGGATATTTGCGTGACAAATTCGTCATGCCTCGGCCTTTGAACTGGGGCGCAGGAACAGAGCTTCGAACAAGTCATCGTCATTCGATTCCGCCATCAGTCTGGCCATTCGCCCGGGCTACCGAGATTGCCGAATTGGCATTCGGCAAGATCGACGGTTTCGGGGCAAACCGTACCGCGACGACCGCCAATTCCGGGAAATTCACAGGGTTCGCAGGACGCGTTGAGTTTGCCGAGACGGCATGCTCAGCGTTATTCGCAAGTTTGGTTGTCATAACCCGACTGGCGAGGTGCGATCGGTCCACGGGAAAGATGGTGGAAAATGTCACGCTGTCCGGGTGGGAGACGCTTGTTCAGCAGGTGCTTTGCGCTTTTTCCCGACCGTAATACTCGTATTTGTTCCTCAAATTGGTATCCTGACGGACCGGTCGACTTGACCGAATAGGCGACATAGAGAGCAGAGGAAAGAGAGCGCAAGATGACCAAGGAACGTAGACGGATCATGAAACAGAAATCAAAAGCGTCCAGGAAAACCTTACAAGTCGAAAGTCTCGAAGCAAAACGGCTTCTCGCTGCCGATTGGCAGAACCCTCTGAACGCACTCGATGTTGACGCGAGTGGAGAGAGTGGAGTCGTTGCGGTAAGCCCGCTGGACGCGCTGCTCGTGATTAACGAGTTGAATGTCCCGCAAGTGAGCAATGCGGATGGCTCGTTGCCTCCGATGGGCGACAATCCGCAACCGCCCTACGTCGATGTCGACGGCAACGGTATCGTCAGCCCTCTGGACGCGATACTCGTTGTGAACGAACTAAACGCCACTTCATCGACGGACGGTGAGGGGCCAATCGAAAGCTTCGCGCCGGCGAGCTTCATTGCGGGCTCGCAAGCCGCTCTATCACATCTCGAAAATGATGAAGATGACGACACGCTCGTCAACTCGACAACGGATCGAAAGCAAGCCCAGTCGGACATTGCCTCGAACGGTACGGAAGCGATCATCGTCTGGGAAAGTCTGGCCCAGGACGGATCTTCGTGGGGCGTGTACGCTCAACGTTACAGCGTCGATGGTTCGAAGATTGGTGACGAATTTCAGGTCAACACGACGACTCGTGGCCCACAGATGAATCCATCGGTTGCGATCGCTGCCGACGGGACAGCGATGGTTGTCTGGCAAGATGACTGGGCAGACGGTAGTGGATGGGGAATCACCGGACGCGCCTTCGATTCCGACAACAACCCTGTAACCGAAGAGTTGTTGATCAACACGACGACGAGGGGCTCGCAGAGCAACCCGGACATTGCCGAGAACGATGGCGTGTTCACTGTCGTATGGGAAGGTCGGGGAGCCGGTGACAACAATGGCATTTTCTCATCGACCGTTAGTACAACAGACCTGACGCCAACGACAGAAACCCTTGTCAACTCTTACACTTCCGGCAACCAGTCGCGTCCGTCCGTGGATGCCAGCGATGCGGGAGTCGTCATCGCGTGGGATGGCAAAGGGCCCAATGACAATCTTGGCGTCCATATGAGTCTGAATGGAAGCGATCAAATTCGCATCAACGCAGCTTCGAGCGGCGTTCAGAAGTTCCCTTCGATCAGCATCAGTGACGACGGTGTCATTGCGGCTGCCTGGCAGCAGACACCGGCTGGGCGGGGCATCGGAGTCTGGGCACGCACATTCACCCAGACTGACAGCGGAATTGATGGCTCCTCAACCATTCAGGTCAACGAGACCGAACGTGGTGCTCAAAAACGGCCTTCGATTGATCACCTCGCCAACGATGGATTTGTGGTGAGCTGGTTCGGTAAAGGCGATGGAGATCACAATGGTGTCTTCAGCCGGACGTTTGATGCCGGCGGTGTCGCAAGCGACGGCGAAATTCAGATCAATCATACGACTCAGGCTGGTCAGCTTCGTCCAGCAGTCGTCGCCGTGAACGATGGTTTCATTACGACTTGGCAAGGTCGCGGCACAGGCGATCGACGCGGCATTTTCGCCCGGTTCTCCAACAGCGAACTCGCCGGGCCATTCCGCATTAACGATATCGCCAACGGAACGGTGAACGAGGGCGAAGAGTTCACCGTAACCGCTTCGGTGGAGGATCTCGACGGAACGGCAGACGCTCCCGTGTTTAGTCTCGCGGATGGTGCTCCGGCAACTATGACGATTGACGCAGACACAGGCGTCATTTCGTGGACACCTGACGAAGTCGACGGGCCTGGCGTATTCGAAGTCACCGTCGTGGCGACGGAAGGAGTATTTTCTGACTCCGAAGTGTTCACGGTAACGGTAGACGAAGTGAACCAGAATCCAACCGTCGATGCGATCGCCAACGTGTCGGCGGCACCGGGCGAAGCATTCAGCCTGGCACCCGTTGGTGCGGATGCCGACTTGCCGGCTCAGACCCTGACCTGGTCGGCGGCTCTCTCTGACGGAAGCGATTTGCCATCATGGCTAAGCATCGATTCAGAAACGGGCGTCCTTAGCGGAACGCCCGCCGAAGGCGACGCTGGCGGTATGGTTGTCGTGACAGTAACCGACTCAGAAGGCGGATCTTCTTCGACCACGTTCGACTTGACCGTGTCCGCGAACTCACCACCTGTCGTTGAGAATTCTCCCGGTGACGTGACCGCAACGGAGGCGGAAGCGTTTAGCCTCGACTTAAGCAACGTATTTACCGATCCGGATGGTGACGCGCTCGTCCTTGCGATTGCGAGTGGGCTACCAGTCTGGGCAAGCTTTGACGCGACGACCGGGTTGATCACCGGAACACCTGGCAACGCCGATGTTGGATCTACTGAGATCACCGTAACGGCGGATGACCAGAACGGTGGGACGGCCGAGGATACGTTCACGATCACAGTCTCTGACATCAACAACTTCGCTCCGAACATGTCGGATCAGGTGTTCCGAATCTTCTCGGACGCGCCAAATGGAAGTAGTGTCGGAACGGTTGTGGCTGTCGATCCTGATTCGGCGGACACGGTGACGTACTCGATCACCGGTGGTGCAGCGGCTGGACTCTTCTCGATTGATTCGGCAACTGGCGAAATCACGGTTACCGACAGCTCGGGGCTGACCGATCCGGGGACCTTCCTTCTGGACGTGCAAGCCAGCGATGGCACCAGCACGGTGGATTCCGTCGTTACTGTGTACACCGCCAGTGGGGCCACATCTGTTGGTTACATGCTGTCTGCTGTCGATGATGACGGTAACGTCCTGACAAGCGTACCTGCCGGCGGAACCTTCAACCTGGTACTTTCGGTCCAGGATACCCGGGCAACTGACCCGACCGGCGTCTTTTCGGCGTTTACGGACATCGTCTACCTCTCCGACTTTGTATCGGTTGCCGGTGATATCACCCACTCGGCGACTTATCCTTCCGGAACATCGGGCGACACTTCGGTTGCTGGCATCATTGACGAAGCCGGCGGTGTTGACGGACTCAGCGAACTGGGTGGTGACGTGATCGAAGTCCTGCGACTGCCGATGACTGTCAGCGACCAGATTGTTGACGGAACGGTAATTACGTTCAGCACCAACGAAGCCGACAATCTTACGACGCATCCAACACTTCGATTCCGTGACGATACGGAGTTGCCAGCCACCGAGATCGACTTCGGTACGCTGTCACTGACTGTTGGTGCAGAGAGTCAGGCAGCCTTGATGCTGACGGCTTCGGACGACCAGTCAACGGGACGCTCCGAGTTCAGCGAGATGGAGCTCCTGAGTGACACATCGCCCAGCAGTGATCTCGTGGTGCCGGCTCGTTCGGCATCGTCATCCGCAATTGCGAAAGTCGCCGTAATCGACTCCATATTCGCGACGGATGATTCCTCCGAAGCCGAGGAGTCGCATGACGAATGGGATCACATCTGGAACGGCGGTCTTTAAACGAGACAACGTATCGATGGCAACCTGCCGCCGTCAGAAACACAAGAAGGGCGGACCCAACTGGGCCCGCCCTTTTTTTGGAATCCTGCGGAGTACGCGTAAGGCCCGAATGGGCAACACCGAACAGGAAAAACAGATCGGGTAGGAGGCGGGATTGCTCCCGCCGTCCTCCCACACCACCGTACGTACGGTTCCGTATACGGCGGTTCTGTTAGTTAACGTCTCAATTCGTGGGCTTTCTGGATGAGGCTCACGAGTCCCAGTTGGCTCAGCACGCGAGTTGGGACCGCCTGGTTCATGTGGCTGGAGCCAGCATTCCACCAGGGACCTCGTCCGTTCGTCACGCTGGTCCACGCACGTTCGTGCGTCAGACCACGGCGGATCAGTTCGCGGGCTCGAGTGAAATTGCGTTTCCACTGGCGCCACAAGATGGCTCGCAGTTTTCGGCGAATCCACTGGTCGAGTTCCTCGAACGTCTTCCGCACTTCTGATTTCCGGTAGTACGACACCCAACCGATCAGCACCGGTCGAAGCTCACCGATCACACGACGCAGACTGCGTCCACGACCTCGGCGGAACATCTCGCGGAGTCGACTCTTGAATCGTTTCACCGATTCCGGAGCCACTCTGAATTTCGGTCGGTAGTGATGTGTGAATGTATAGCCAAGGAACTTGCGTTTCCAGGGTCGATCCACAGCACTCTTGTCCCGATTGACCACCAACCGCAAACGCTTCGTCAAGAATCGTTCCACACTATCAAGCACCCGATCGCCAGCTCGGCGACTGCGAACATAGATGTTGCAGTCGTCGGCGTAGCGAACGAAGCGGTGACCGCGTTGCTCCAGTTCCTTGTCCAGCTCATCGAGCAGGATGTTGGAAAGCAGGGGCGAGAGCGGGCCACCTTGCGGTGTGCCTTCGGTACGGGGGCTGGCAACGCCGCCTTCCATGATTCCGGCTTGCAAGAAGCCGCGGATCAGTTTCAGGATGCGTTTGTCTTTGATACCACGTGCAAGACGACTCATCAGGATATCGTGATTCACGCGGTCAAAGAATTTCGCCAAGTCCATATCCACCACCCAGCGGTGGCCGGACGCAATGTGCTCCCGGGCTCGATCCAAAGCCTGATGCGTACTCCGGCCCGGGCGAAACCCGAAGCTGGAGTCCGAAAACGTTCGATCGTAAAGCCGCGTGAGCACTTGCAGCAGGGCTTGTTGAATCAGTCGATCAAGGACTGTCGGAATGCCAAGCATCCGCATGCCTTTGCCGCCGGGCTTGGGTATCTCTACCTTTCGCACGGGACGCGGGCGGTACGTGCCGCTCAGCAGTTCATTCCGGATCGCTTCCCAGTCGTTGCGGAGGTGGGTTTCCAGATCGTTGACGGTCATCCCGTCGATCCCCGGAGCGCCCTTGTTTCCGACGACTCGCCGGTAAGCGGCCAACATGTTCTCTCGGCTTAGCACCTCCTCCATTGAGGCCACGATTGAGTGTCCGGTGTGATCGTCGCATGCCGTGTCCGTTTGACGCGCGTGCGGCTTACCCTCGCTGGTACCGCCAGCTGCTCTGGGCCGTCGCCCCGACATCCCAGTCGGGCTTCTGCGTCTACGATCGGTCATCGAATGCTCCGCACCGTACGGTTAAAACAGTTCGGCCCTTCGCGGCGGTAAGCTCGCCACTACTATGGCCTCGGCTGACTTCTGCGGTGACATCGCGACTCCTCTCGAAGTCACTAGCTCGTAAGCATCGCCGCAGATCTCTCAGGGTAAGACGCGTGACTTTCCTCCCACGTGCCCGCCGCATATACGCCGACTGGTTCCGGATGACATTGGGCTTTGAGTCTATTTGCCCTCTCGCCCACCAAGCCGTCGCCTCGTATGCGGTTCGTGTTCCTCGGGCCAGGAGTTTGCCTGCCGCTTCCTTCAGATTCGCAGTCGCCCACGACACCCTTGCGGTTCGGCTAGAAGTTCCTGTCATCAAGGCCTCCATCGGGACTCGCACCCGACAAGTCACTTCCTGGATCGCTTTCGCTTACCAGTTTCCAGCGTCAGGTAATGACGCTGCGCGTCATGCCTGACGCACAAACAAAAAAAGCCGACGATTGCTCGTCGGCTTTTCTGGTTGATCGTGTGCATCACCTGAGGTGATGACTGTGTCCTACTGGATAGGAGTCACTTGTTCGGCACGTGGACCTTTAGGACCGCTGCCTTCGACATAACTGACTCGTTGACCTTCACGAAGATCATCGAAGTGTGCACCTTCGACGTTCGACATGTGAAAGAACATGTCCTGGTTTGTACCAGTGTCGATGAATCCAAAACCCTTGTCAGTCAGACGCTTGATTGTACCTTCTGCCATCAAAATAAACCTTAAAAAGCTGCTGTGATGTGTACCCAAGAATCAACATAACCATGCGGTCACACCACGCTCCCATTCTAAGCTTTGAAACTCGATTAGAAATAGGTATGCCCGACGAGATTGGCAACTTATTCCGCTTTTTCCCTAGCAGATTCCGAGATTTAGAGCACTCTTTTGGGCTGTGAAAACCATGTATGACAGCATATGGACAGCTAAGCGAACGGAATTCAAATGGAAAACCCTCGCTTTTACAATTTTGTGCCGGGCGGTGGCTGCTCGATGCCTGATATGCCTGAAAAGTCGTGCTGTCCCCCCGGGCTTAACGGCAACTCATACGTCGCCTGCGCCAACGCGGTGTCGAGCGACGCATACAAGTGTGGAAACTGGTCGCCGCCCCGTGAAACTTCCCAGCGAAGCGAATCTCCGAAATCATCTGAATCGAATTCGACAACGAGCAATTCCTGGCGGCCCACGAAGTGCTTTCGAACGGTTTCAACGAGCTGGTTTGCCGTTGAAAAATGAATGTAGCCATCCTTCATGTCGATCTCGGCGCCCAGAAATTCTCCGGACTCCAGCGCCAGTTGCCAAAGTGCCCGATCAAGAACCTTGTAAATGGATTCGGCCATGGCTCGTTTACTCCAGAAGCATTTGCAATTCGGTTTGATAGTTCCTGGGGTTCCCCTTGAAGATCATTCCAGGGCCCTTGAGGTAGACTTCGCGGGATGGCATCACCGCGTGCATTCCGTGCTCCGCAAGATAAGCCTTCATCGACTCGTAAGAGCCAGAAAGTTGATCATAGGGACCGCGGTGGATCAGACTGATCGAGCGACCACCATCCAGGTCACGAACCTCAAATTCGGACGGCACATCCTTCGTCGGTTCGCGCTTGAGTGGAACGCAAACTTCGTAGTTGGCGATTTCCTGATACTCCCGGTCGTAGCACAGCAGTATCGGTGGACCCGCCATGAACCGGCCGAACTGTCGGCAGACTTTCTTGAATCCTTTGCCGCATTCGGCATAGGGAGCCGTCATGCGAATACTGGCGATCAGTATCGAAGGAATTTCTTTTTCCACAATCATCAGGAACTCCGGTTCATCAAACTACGGTGCAGGAGGTACCGCGCGATGATTAAAACCGGAAATCGCTTCGCTGACAATCGTACTGAATCGGTCGCGTCGCAGGCAGCGTGTCGCTTTGGGCGGCGTGTGATTTCATCCCTGCCTGACGCTCAGCCAGATGCTGATTCCAGTCGGCCAACGCCGAAACGGCGAACAGAATCGCAGCCTCTCATTAGATTGGCCTGATTCCGTTACACTTTCAGAATGGCGACAGAACGATAAGCTCTTGCTGGACACAAGTGCAGGCGTAACTTGCGGATCGCACGCCGACCCGGCAAGAATCGGCAGAATCAATCATCGACGTCAAGGACGAACACACCGGCATGGCCTTTCTCATTGGAACCGACGAAGCCGGATATGGCCCCAATCTGGGCCCGCTGGTTATCTCGGCGACTGTATGGGAGGTGCCTGAAAGGCTGACTCACAAGGGGCTGTACAAGGCGCTAGGCAAGTGCATCACGGACTGCTGCGACGACTCGAATCGCATATGGATGGCCGACTCGAAGAAGCTCTACAAACCAGGTAGCGGTCTCGCCAAACTTGAGCTGGGAGTCCTGCCGGCCATCTCTGCGACTGGCCAGTCGTTTGTCGAATGCTGGCAGGATGTTTTCGTAGCACTGCTTGCCGACCAACGAGGCGAAATGCAGCAGTTGCCATGGTACGTCGATTTTGACGAAACGCTACCGATTGATGCGAACAGCCAACAAGTCGATGAAGCAACAGCCCGATTGAAGAAGGGATTGAATGCAAAAGGGATTCGCATCGTCAAGATTCTCTCCCGAGCCATTTTTCCACGTACGTTCAACGAGTCGCTGCGAGAGTTCGAGAACAAGAGCACTGTCCTGTCTCATGAGACGATTGGGATGGTGGCGGAACTCATCCAGTCACTGCC
>CALHZT010000088.1 GCA_938040995.1 uncultured Pirellulaceae bacterium
AACGGTTTCGCAATGGCCGAAACCACCGAGTTCATCCAGCGCGGCTGGCACGTCGAGGGACAAGCCGTCAGACCCGACCACCGTATGGTCGGCCACACCGGCTTCCTAACAAGCGCCAGGTTGCTCGAACGGTGAGTTGACAGGTCGCGCTTCTGGCGGACTGTCCCAGCACAATCGGACCCCACGGTGATGTCGAGATAGTCGATTTGGTCGCCCGGTGATCTCACGCCAGCCGCCTAATCCATTTTTCATAAGAATTTCTTTCAGATTGTGTCCCCCGGCACAGCTGTCTCGTGCGTGTTACCTATCAGCCGCACTGGCTTACAAAATGAAAGAGACCCTTATGATAAGATTGAGACACTTTTCGGTGCTCGCCGCTCTATGCGTTTTTGCTGCGTCACTAGCATTGACTGGAGTGAGCGCCGCTGGGGCCCAGTCCACGTGCACAACAGCGACGTACCAAACCCCTCAGCAGGCAAAGGACAACTTTGTCAACGATTGCGGTCGGGACTTCGAAAACACCGATCTGTTCAGGTGTGACTGGGCGGCGGGCGGCTGGGAATGCAGCGGTCCGGGAACAACGACCGCGGCTCCGGTGGCTGGAGCAGCGCAGTCGAGCTCGACCGATGACACGTGCCAAGGCGGTATTTACGAAACCGTCGGTATTGCTCAAGCGAGTTTTAACAACGATTGCGGTGGCCCTTTTCTCCAGACTGATCAGTTCAGGTGTGATTGGGCGTCGAACGGCTGGCAATGCAGTGGCCCAGGCAGCAACGCCGGCAACCAAGCACCAGCGGCACAACAGTCAGGGTCAGAAGAAGCGAACGAGGTCACCAGCCTTCCCGCTCCGCGAAACTTACGATTCCGGGCTGAAACGGATCTTCGCCTGGTGAACTCGGTCGTTGAATGGGATGCCGTAACCGGCGCTTCGAAGTACAACGTCTACATCAATGGCTCGTACAACACGACCACTTCGAATACCGGTGTAGAGGTCGGAAAAACCCAGCTTGCGACATACGAGATTGTTGCGGTAAACGCAGCAGGAACAGTTTTCTCTCCGAAGTCAGCTCCTTTCATCACCGACGGCTCATCGAGCCAAGGTGATCTCGACGAATTGGATCCACCGAAAAATATTTGGGCCACCAGCCAACGTGGTGTCAGTAGGATTCAATGGGATCCAGTCGAGTTCGCTGAGGGTTACGACGTCTACCGGGACGGTTCGTACATCCTTTCGACCAGTTCCCCAGCGGCCAGCTTCATTATTCGAGGCGACTACGACATTGCTGCGTGGGTCAAGCTCAGCGATGGCAGTACTACGTACTCGCCTCGGAGCTCGTCAATCGAGATAATCAACGATAAAGACGAAACTGTCTTTGCCCATGACCCCTCTTCACCACAGGCCAACCCTGAATTTGTCATGACTGCGTTTACCCAAGCGCACGACCTGCTTCTCGCGTGGGGCCGGATCGACGGATCCGAAGCTGAGAGCTATCACGTGTTTCGAAACGGTGAAAAGATTGCCACAACGACTGACACGCACTTTGTCGATGCTGACTCGTCGGGGCCTTCGATTTACCACATCGCTGCTTCTGATGGCGTGGACCTGGACATATCGCCGCCAGCGACTCGGCCAGCTCGAACAGACTCGCCGAACGTGGTGGTTGCTCCAGCTGATCGGGACACGCGATATGCGATCACTCATGAGTACCAAGACATCCTGGAGGAAATAAGTCAAGCGAATTGGGTGTCCGACGTCATCGACGTGGTTTTAGCGTTGAGGAACGGTTTCGGGGCTGTGGAGGCAGCCGAAATGAGGGCTGAACAGGTGGCTGATAGCCTGAGGCAAGAATTGCCTACCGCGTTACAGGACTTTCAGAATGAGGAAGGCGCTCGGTTCTACTCGGCGGAAGCAATCGAATTAGATTTCGTTCTGGCCGCCTTAGGTTCGCCTCTTCGAATTGGCTCCTACGATCCTGGAGCCTTCCCAACAGAAAATACCCAAGAAGCGATCGGCGACCGGTTGGACACAAGTCTCTTGACTCAGCTTGCAAAACAAGAGCTTCTTATCGAACGGGTAGCTGACGCAGTAGCGGACGCTCGTATCGCCACTGGCGCCAGGATCTCACCGAGTGTTCTTCGAGAAATTCTCGAAGAACAACTGCAAATTGCAGGGTTCGACGGCTTGCAGCTTCAGGCGGTGACGGGACAACGCGGCAGCAGTGATGAGATATGTAATTCCTTCGCTTGCGAGACTCCGATCTTCTCGTTCAACCCGGAAGATAGTTCAGGAGGCTCGCAACAGTCCGGCACGATCGATGAGCACGGCAGGTTCATTCCTGACCTTGCGAATACGAGCGACTTGGACCGTGATGGCATTCCCGATGGACTGGACACTGACATCGACGGTGACGGCACGCCGAATGTGGTCGACGAGGCCATGTTTGACGCGGCTCGCAGCGACATCAACACCACCGACACTGATGGCGATGGCTTTCGTGACGTTGTTGATGTCGACGATGACAACGACGGCGTTGGTGATGTTGTTGATATTGACCCCTTGGACCCGACTCGCAGCGAAGTCGACACTAACCACAACGGGATTCCCGATGAAGACGAAGACAGCACCGACGACGATCCAAATCCGGGCGGAGGCGGTGGAATTGACTTCGACGACCTCGTACCTGGTGTGACGGCGCCGCCAGGTAGTCCAACCTGCGGAAGTAACGGCTGCCCCTAGTGATGGCGGCTAGCTAGAGCGAACAATGTTGAGGTCGTCCCGATCTGTCGGGGCGGCCTCAACTGCTTGCCCTCCGGCGGGCGTTCCGGTGCCACGCAGGCGGTGCGTCGGAGACGGCGTTAGCCGAGTGGCGGCTACTGGCTATCGGACGCAGAGCGTTTTCGGTGAGCGCAACAGGCCGATGTTTCGAGCCCCTAGGCGAGAAACTCGGGTTTGGCGAAGCCCGTCAGGGCTGAGCCAATACTCATACTTCGATAAAGATGCATTCGCCGGGGCATTCCTCGGCTGATTCGATGACGCCGTCTTCCTTGCCGGACTTGACTGCGGCGAGTCCTTGAACGCCGCCGGGTTCGGAGAGCACTGCGCCGCCATTTGCATCGTCTTTGACGTAGGCGAGTCCGTCGTCGAGAAGTGCAAAGACGTCAGGGGCAATTTCTACGCAGATACCGTCACCGGTGCACAAGTCTTGATCGATCCAGACCTTCATGTCATAACCTCTCGAAAATCCTCACGTTGCTCATCTCAGCACCATGATTTCCTGAGCCTGATTGTACCGACGAAATCGGCTCGTTTAGGAGAAACCTCTTCGAAACGTTTCTCGCTTGGTTCGCTCCACGTATCTCGG
>CALHZT010000089.1 GCA_938040995.1 uncultured Pirellulaceae bacterium
AAATCGTCGTGTTCCCATCAGCCGCCACGCGTTAGCGTCCGGTTTTATAGTGGTGCCGGTTCGGAGTTATTCATGCGGTTGAACGGGTTGGCCAGACTCACAATTATTCAACAGACAGAACCTCATCCACAACAAACAGAAAAACGCAGTGGCATGTTGCCACTGCGTTTCTTGTTTAAGCGATTTCAGTTCTTGCGATTGCGATCGGCAATTCTGCCTTTTCTCTATGGCCCGATGCTTGGCGGGTTGCACATGAAAAAGTCGCGAGGTCCGCGAGTCGTGTAGTACGGATACTGAACGGCACCGGTTTGTGGTCCGGGAGGCAGGCCGCATCCGCCATTGGCACAGTTTCGGGCGGTCATCGCTTTGAACTGATCAAGCTGAGCCTGAAGCTGACCGGTCAATTGTCCGCCGCAGCCTCCAAGGCCACCACAACGACCTGTGCACATGCCGCCTCCGCCGCAGCCCATCAGACCACCGCGGATCAAACCACCCCCACCACGGATCAGACCACCACCACCGCCGCAGCCGGATCCACCGCAGTCAGAGCAGCCTCCGTCCGCTAATCCACCATCGACGTAACCGCCATCCATGTATCCGCCGCCAGCAAAAGCCCCTCTTCCACCACCGACCGAGCAGCTACCGCTTGAGCAGCCGCCTCCGCCATGCGAAGAGAATCCGGCCATGGAGGAGAGTGATTCGGTGCAGGACAGGCCGCGACATCCGGACGAAAAAACAAGCAAACTAACAGCAAGCGCAGCGAGGGTGGCTTTCATCGCGCGTTTCCTTTCTGGGGAAGGAACTCAATTCGGATTTTAAGAGTTCACCGATGAACGATCGCGAATCTCCAGCCAGATGCGGGTCTGACAGGGAAACGATCGCCAGTCATCAAAATGACAGCGAACTGGGGTCAATACATCAAGACAGGCGAGCCGCGGGAGGCCCGCCAATGCCATTCATCGGCGGTATAATTCGCGGAATTCAGAAAATCGGCAAAGTTAACGCGACTGCTATCACTGTTCCGCCGTCAATCATCACGGTAAGATCTCGGCTGGTCAGAAACACTGGAGGATTTCACCATGCCAGAAGCGGCAAACGGAATTTCGCTCGTCTTTATCGGATTGTTCTTGGTTTGCTTTTTGTTGTTCGTCGTCGCCATTGCGGGGCTGATTTACGGCAAGCTCTGGTTCCAGGCGTACATGTCGGGCGCGGACGTATCCTTTCCGGCGTTGGTCGGCATGGGGTTTCGGCAGGTAAACTCGCGGCAAATTGTCGACGTCAAAGTCATGGCGGCGCAGGCGGGCCTCGACATCAGTCGCAAACACGGGATCTCCACCCAGCGACTGGAAGCGCATTATCTTGCCGGTGGAAACATCATGGGGGTCATCCATGCGATCATTGCGGCTCAACGAGCCGGCATTGATCTCGATTTCGACCGTGCCGCCGCGATTGACCTCGCCGGTCGTGATGTCCTCGACGCAGTTCGAACCAGTGTGCATCCCAAAGTCATCGATTGCCCGGACGTGAAGCGAAGTGGAAAATCAACGCTGAGCGCGATCTGTCGAAATGGTGTCGAGCTGCGAATTCGCGCCCGCGTAACGGTACGTACGAACCTGGAACAGCTTATTGGCGGTGCGACGGAAGAGACGATTATTGCCCGAGTCGGTGAAGGGATTATTACATCGATTGGTTCTTCTCCGACTCATCTGGATGTTCTCGAAAACCCTGACCGCATCTCGACCGCGGTACTGGATCGTGGCCTGGATGCGCAAACCGCTTTTGAGATCGTCTCGATCGATATTGCGGACATTGACGTAGGCGAAAATATCGGAGCCCGCTTGCAGGCTGATCAGGCCGAAGCCGACACGCGCGTTGCTCGCGCGGCTGCTGAACGTCGTCGCGCGGAAGCTCTGGCTCAGGAGCAGGAGATGAAAGCCAACGTGGCCGAGAATCGATCGCGACTGGTACTTGCCGAAGCCGCCGTGCCGCAGGCGATGGCCGAAGCATTTCGCAAAGGCAACCTCCGCAACCCGTCGTAGATTGCCTGCAGACTGCTAGCGAAATCTCGATTGGCTGGATTCATCGCCGATGGTTGTATCGCGGCTGTCCTGCCTCGCTAATGTTTTGGCGGTTCTCCCTTGGAAGAATGCCCGTCGGTTTGATACAAGTCGCGGCATGAATGCGCAAACCAGAATTGTGAATCGACTCGTTCTGGCCTTCCTGGCCGTCGCCGTGACATTTGTTGGAAACGAAATGTTCTCTCGTCCGGCGGCTGCCCAGTCGCGGCAGCAGGTCACGTTTCGCCAGCAGCTACGGTATGGGTTACGGGCGCGAACCGCTGAAGAAGTCGCCTACCTGGAATCAATCGTGCAGCTCGTCGAGAGTGGGGCATTACCGCAGCGAACCGTAAATATCGCTTTTCTCTGGTCCCGCAAAAAGAACGCCCGCTTTCCGTACCCTTACTTCTCGCGAGCTGTTTTCATCCTTGCCGAACGCGACGGAATCGCGATCCCACGCGGACCGTACTTTCCGTCATTCTGACATGCTGCCCTGTTGCCTTGCAATGCCTTGGCGCGGCCACGCAGCGATCAACTCACCATCACTACTCGGTGACAATTGTTGGGTAGGATGCAGCCAACAATCGGAAAATTTCAACCAACCGGGCGCCGCTGTCGGCATGATAGTATTTGCCACGTGCTGAATGTGCGATGTCACGCAGACTTTCGGTATCTGCTGATCCACCAAACGTGATCGTGTGAATGACAACGTGTGGGTTCTCCCGAAGAATCCTGTCCCGGGCTGCCTCTGGCGAAACTCCTTTTTTGCTGACTCCGTCCGTCAGGACAATAATGGTTTTCACCGCCTGGGACCTGGCCACATTACTGTTCTTCAACGATTCCCATCCCTTGAGCATGCCGTCTCCGAGCGCCGTCGATCCGTTCGGGTGCATATCTTCAATCGCTTCTGAAACGACTTCGATTTCGTCCGTTAGTTCGACGTCGATCGAAGCACCCGACGCAAACGAACTCATCGAAACGCGTTGCTCACGAGTCGACTGACTCAGCACTTGAAAGAATGCCTCGTTGGCTTGCTCCAGGCGATTCCATTGCGAGTTGAGAGGTCCACCATCTCCCGTTCGGTAAGTGGCATTGACGGATTCGGCGTAGACCCTCAAATCATCAGGCAGGAGGTCGATTACCGCCGGGGAGTACTCGCGGTCGCGGAGCGACATCGCAGCCAACTCACCAACCGCCTGATAATCAGCAACGGCGGCGATGTATTCAGATTCGGAAAATCCTCCAGCGTTGTACAGCGTGGTAATCGTGTCATAGAGATACTGTTCTCCGCGCTCGGGCGATCCACCGTCGAAGTAAGCCATCGATCCTGAGCGGTCATAAACCAGTGCGATGTCTCGATCGACTTGCGAAGAAACCGATGATTCTGACGGAGTAAAGCTCGATATTCCGGCGACCTTGAGCAGAAGCGGGGCGTTGTGGGCGATGTTCACCCGAACACCCGAAGGGATGACACCATCAAGAATTTGCTCGTCTGTCAGCGGCTTGAATTCAAATCGCGAGTCGATGTCGGCACGATTGGACAATCCGAAAACAATCTGACCATCGGCTTCCTGTGTTCCCAAAGTCGCCGGACTGCCGGCCACACTGTTCAGCGCAGCCACGTTGTTGGAGTAATCTCGTGCCAATTCGAGATCGCCAAATTCACTGAAAGCACGCCCACCGGCGCGAGCCGCAGCGTCCGACGCAATTTTCAGTTCTGTGCGCACCAGCTGCATCTGGGCCAGGCTAATAGCCATGAATGACAGGAGTACGATAGCAGGGAGCACAAACAGAAACATCGTAGAGATAGCTCCGCTTCGGCTAAGCGATTGTTTCATTGACTGAGTCTCTCCGTGATCAAGGTTGCTCTTCGATTGACGACAATGGGTCGCAGCATGCCGACCAGGCCGTGATTGAAATTTGCAGAAATGTTCACGGTCACTTCTTCCGTGTCATGATTAATTTCAGGCTGTATGATCCCGTTGGAAAAGGCCTCGACGGTCACCTGATAATCATCGACTCCAATCATGCCAAGTTCGTGATCGGCAGTGTCAACTGCCTCTGCAAGCTTCGCGCCCGGTACGATAATCGTTCTTGCTGCCCGAAATGCAGATTCTTCAACGAACGACACCATCATCATGGATTTCGCAAAAATCAGGCATCCAAACAAGGCAAGGAAGAAGATGGGCGCAACAACAGCGAACTCGACAGCGGCGGCTCCTCGCCGGTCTGATCGGAATGCTGATCGTGTGGTTCTGGTATCACGGGACATCCTGGTTGGCATACTCCTTAAGCATGGAAACTTCAGCGCCCAGCTTTTTGCCTGTGAAGAATGATCTGCTCATCCATCGCAGTCTGAGATTGGAATCGCAGTCAACTTGAATGCTGACTGAAATGGGATCCAGAGTTCCAGCGACCGCTGGATCGGGAGTGGCTGTAATGACCGAAGCAACATCGCCTGAGTAGGAGACTCCTCGATCGTCGAGGTACTGCCTGGCGGCAGCGTGAACATCTGAAAGTACGGCGCCACGCCGGATGGCCGCTCTCGCGCCTTCGTGCGCGGCGACTTCGAGTTTCTTCTGAAGAGTCAGACTTTCGCAAACTTCAAGCGTGCCGGCCGTAAACAGGAGAATGATCGGAAGGACGATCGCCAATTCGACGCACTCAATACCGCGACGTCGCTTCTTGTTTGCTTT
>CALHZT010000090.1 GCA_938040995.1 uncultured Pirellulaceae bacterium
CTTGCTTTGTTTTCAGCCAACGCGCACGCAGCCGGCACGCAGTCGGCGAGACAACGAGTCCGTTGCATCGCGGGATTGTTGCATTGCCATACTTTGGGGACTCGCAATCTGCGGTGTTGTCAATTCAATATTGAGTCGTATTTGTGCTCACGCCAGATTCATTGCAGCCGCTTGCCTGACCTCGGCCGCTCGCCCCAAGCAACCCTCCTTCGACGCAGTGGTGTCATGTGAGGAACGAGCAGGGCATACCACGCGTCGCGTGAGGAGGGTCGGAGCCTAAGCGACGGGGAGGAGCGGCCTTACGCGTCGATGTATTCCAATTGCGCCGCAACAGTTCGTGTCCGTTCTGGAATGCTCGTCGCACCATGCTTGCCAAGTGCCCGCAATCCGGCGACTCAGGTCTTCACGCGTTCCACATAGTCACCGGTTCGCGTATCGACTTTGATCACATTTCCAATTTCGATGAACGCGGGGGCGTTAAACTCTGCGCCTGTTTCGACTTTGCACGGCTTCGTCACATTCGTCGCGGTGTTTCCCTTGGCACCGGGCTCGCAATACTCGACCGTGAGCTCAACGTGATTGGGTGGAGTCATTGCGATGGGGTTGCCATTGAACAGCATCATCTGGCACTTCAGACCCTCTTTGAGGTACTTCCAGTTGTCATCAATTTGCTCAGAGCTCAATTCGTACTGTTCAAAGTCAGTATCATTCATGAACACGAACGTGCTGCCTTGTTTGTAGAGGAACTGGACGTTGAACTCATCCACGTCCGCTGATTCCAGCGACTCGCCACCTTTGTAGGTTCTGTCGAGGACCGTGTTTCGAATCAGGTGTCGCAGCTTGCACTTGTAGAATGCGTTGCCTTTTCCAGGCTTCACAAAGTTGCACTCGTACATCAAATAGGGATCGCCGTCGATTTGGACCTTCAGTCCCTTGCGAAAGTCGTTAGTGTTATACGTAGCCACCGGTCCAATTCCTGTCTAAAAGTCGCTTTAGTTCTTTCGGGTCAAATAAGCCTCATGGGCATCTTATCGACAAATTCGTTACCTGTCCGCACCAAACCCGGTTCGAATTCGCAGCTGACAGCGGGGGCGCCGCCGGACTCGTCTGCATGGCGAAGCTCAGTGAAAAATGCGATTCGGTCCTCCGCGGCGTTGCGAGAGATGCTCCAGTTGCCGCAGGAAGACGCCAGGGCCCAGGCGGCGGGTAAAGCGAATCTTTCCGGGACGGAAGCAGCTGGGGGATCGGCTGCGGAAGCCGGCGAGGACTACGGCTTTCCGGTCTTTGTGCCTCGCGAATACGCTGCCCGGATCGAGAAAGGGAACCTGAAGGATCCGCTCTTGCTGCAGGTGTTGCCTCAGGCGCGCGAGGCGACAGAGTTGCCCGGTTTTGTTGACGATCCCGTCGGAGACAACAAGGCGACGTTGGCTCCGGGGCTGATTCAAAAGTATCAGGGACGAGCTCTGCTGATCACGACTGGCGTCTGCGCCGTTCATTGTCGCTACTGTTTTCGACGCCACTTTCCGTACGACGAATCGAAGATGGATGCCCAGTCGACGAAGGTCGCGATGGACCATTTGCGTGCCGACAAGTCGATCGACGAGGTGATCCTGAGTGGCGGCGATCCGCTGATGTTGACGGATGACCGGTTGAAAGCGTTGGTGGATCAGATTGCCGGTGTGGAGCATATCAGCCGGCTGCGAATCCACACGCGTTTGCCGGTGATGATTCCGTCGCGAATCAACGAACCGCTACTCGAATGGTTGACCGAAACGCGGCTTACTCCCGTGATGGTGCTGCACGCGAACCATCCGGCTGAGCTCGATTGCCCGGATGTTGCCGCGGCACTCGCCAGGTTGTCCAGTGCGGCTGTGCCGCTTCTCAATCAAGCCGTCTTGTTGCGAGGCATCAATGACGACGTGGAAACGTTGGCCAGTCTCAGCCGCGATCTCGTGAACTTGCGCGTGATGCCTTACTACCTGCACTTGTTGGACAAAGTCGCCGGTGCGGCTCATTTTGACGTGTCGCAGGAACGTGGCGAAGAACTGATTGCCGAGCTAAGAAAGGTTCTTCCCGGTTACGCGGTTCCACGTTTGGCGAAGGAAGTCGCCGGTGAACTGGGCAAGCGAGTGCTTGCGTGACGTTTGGCTGGTTACGCTTGTGTCAGGAAAACGTGGCTCTTGAAGAGAGTAAGGACCAGGCCACGGCCAGGAATCCGATCCCAGCTGCAATGGCAGCGATGCCCATGTGCTTCCCAAGCCCCGCCGCGTATTCTCGTCGGGCTACGTACCCGGGCAACGGTCGCGTCTGAATGGAAAGGTCTCGCAATGGTTTCCATACCTGCTCGTAGGAATCCACCAGGGACAGGTCGTCGAAATCGACAGATGCCAGAATCCCTGACGAAGCCGCAAGGATGTCATCGGGCGTTGGGGCGTCGGTGTTAATTCGCTTACGCTCCCAGGCGTTGTATCCGAACCAGCCGAGGGATAGCAGAATGATTGGTACGCCCAGGGAAAACGCGATTCCGTGACCAATTGTCCACTTCTTGCCGGACTTGCCAGCGTCTTTTTTCTTGTCGTCTGGCTGCGCTGACTCGCCCTCGTATCGAGGAAGTCGCCGAATGTCGCGGAGAGTCGGAACTACGATTGTCGTTCCGCACTTGCAATCGCGACTTTCTCCAGCATGCCTTGGCAGAATGGGAAACTCGTTGCCACATTCACAAATCAGCAGGAATTGTTGGCTCATAGTCTGGTTCTTTTTCGACTGCAGAATTGGATACCTGCCGACTGTACAAGTTGCAGGCGTCGGAGGTTGATATGGCGATGTAGGGTAAAAATCTAAACGCCGGCTTTTGCGGCAGCAAGTGTTCCGGTCCGCACGTTTTGCCAGTTGCTATATGCGCCTTTTGGGCCTTGGGTTCAAACGGAGGGGTTGCCGGAGTGTGAATCGAAGGGAAAAACTGTTCGACTTGGCATCAGTTTAATCAGGATTTTCCGGGGGAATTGGGATGGATGGGGCTGTCCAGGGACTGGACCCGGGTTCCTGGGTGATTAAAATTATATCGCTGCTGCAGCATGGGGATGTAGTAGAGGCCTGTTTCCAGAGAAGGATGTCAGGCCGTGGCAGCGAATCCATGTGTCCGAAATCAGAAAAGAGATTCTGACTAGGCGCGGATTGCCAAGTTGCAATCGCCGCAGGGATTAGCTAACTGCCCCAGGCGAAACAGTCGTCAAGGTGGCAAGGGCGTGAATAATACATTTGGTAATTCATGCCCGGCACAGTGAGAAATTGAGAAAGCGAATCTGAGCGGGAACTTCTACCTGTTTCGCCATAGATCGCGGCTTCATGTTCACGTAAGTAGCACTTGTTGACACTCGTGTCTGCTGGATAACAGCAAAAACGGAACAGATGTCATCTTTTCGCAAATAGAAACCGCGTCTAAAGCACAGCAAGGGCGCGTGTAGAATTGCTTGGTTTTGGCCACTGCCAAAAATGAGTAGTTGGAATGATTTAAAGATTTAAGAGCAGTGGACTCCGGGATGCGTTTTAGAGAATTGCAAGTTTTGTCAGCCTTTGTGGCTTATTGCGGGAGGTGGAATCGGGCCTCCGCGACACAGGCGCAACAACTTGAAGGTTTAGGGACCTGCGCATCATGTCTCTTCCCGAATGAGAATTGAGAAAGCGTCGCGACGCCAACGTCGCGACTGTTAGGAGCGTTTTACTTTGGTTACAAACACCACCATCCTCGTTGATGAGTTTGAAGATGATGCAGTGGCAACGCCAGCCGATTCGGCGACCACTGATGGACGGGCAGGTAATACTGCCAAAGCGGGCGCAGCGAAAGCTGCTACCGAAGAAGCAGTTGTAGCGGATACGGAATCATGGTCTGACGACCCGGTTCGAATGTATCTGACACAAATGGGTGAAATTCCGCTGCTGACCCGTCAGGAAGAAATCCGGCTTGCCAAACGAATTGAAGACACGCGTCAGCAGTTTCGTCATCGTTTGCTTGCCTGCGATTATGTGATTCGTCACGCGTTCAAGATCCTTCAACGCGTTCATCGCGGCGAATTGCCTTTTGACAGAACGGTTCAGGTTTCGGTAACGGACCGCCTTGAGAAAGAGCAGATTCTTGGTCGACTGCCGCATAACCTGCGAACAGTTCAGACGATTCTGCACCAGAATCGAGCCGACTTTATCACTGCACTCAGCAAGTCAACCGGCAAGAAGAAGCGTGCGACTGCCTGGAAAAACCTTGGCCGTCGTCGTCGTCGCGGTGTCCAGTTGATTGAAGAGCTGGGTTTGCGAACTCACCGGCTGGAATCCATGATTCCCGTTCTGGAAGAGTTCAGTCGCCGGTTGGATGAGCTTCAAACGAAGATCAAGCAGGCGCGAAAGAGCAAAGCCAAAGCCGCTGAGCTGCCCGAACTGCTTCATGAATATCGAAGCATCATGATGGCCACGCAGGAAACACCGACCAGCCTGCGAAATGGCGTCAGCTATCTGAAGAAGATTTACTCGGAGTATCAGCAAGCCAAACGAGAGCTGTCCGAAGGGAACTTGCGACTGGTTGTCTCGATCGCGAAGAAGTATCGTAATCGCGGTTTGAGCTTCCTCGACCTGATTCAGGAAGGCAATGCCGGCCTGATGCGAGCCGTCGACAAGTTTGAGTATCGTCGCGGTTTCAAATTCTGTACGTACGCGACGTGGTGGATTCGCCAGGCGATTACCCGTGCTGTTGCAGACCAAAGCCGAACGATTCGTATTCCGGTTCACATGGTGGAAACCATGTCGCGAGTCCGAAATGTTGCCCGGCAGCTGTTGCAGGAACTTGGTCGTGAACCAACGATGGAAGAGACGGCTCGCCGTGCTCAGACAACCGTTGAAGAAGCTCGTCGTGTGTTGGCCATGAGCCGCTATCCGATTAGCCTCGATCGACCTGTCGGTAACAGCGAAGATAGCCAGTTTGGTGACTTGCTGCCCGACTCGGGTGCCGAGAATCCTTCGAGTGGCGCTTCGCAGGAAATGCTGCGTTCGCGAATCGGGCGGGTACTGAAGACTCTTAGCTACCGAGAACGTGAAATCATCAAGTTGCGTTATGGCCTTGGTGATGGTTACAGCTACACGCTCGAAGAAGTCGGTCACATCTTCAAAGTGACGCGTGAGCGTATCCGTCAAATCGAAGCCAAGGCGGTTCGCAAGCTGCAGCAACCCAGTCGCAGCCAGGAGCTGGTCGGGTTTCTCGATTAGACTTTCGGCGGGTTCCGTCGATCATAAACCCATCGAGAATTGATTCAAAAAACGCGCCAACCTTCGGGTTGGCGTGTTTTTTTGTTCACTGTCACGTGGAATGAGCCCGGCAGTTGCTTTGGCACCGAATCGCACAATGGGATGAGTTTAAGTTCGAGTTGGCAGGGCCGATTTGCACGTCATTCACGTGGCCCGCGTCTGGTCTCTGTCCCTTAAGAGATTAGGATGCATCCGTCATTGGCCGCCATCAACCAACTGTAATCCTGACGCCGGCGCGTTATTAAGAACGACAAGCAGTCGCCCCAGAAACCGGTTTCTCTGGTCTGTTTTTGCCCCCGTCCTCGCTTGAAATCCAGCCGCAGCGATTGTATCCATTCGTATCATTCCCGGGGGATTTTATACGGTTTTGCGCAAAACTCAGCTACAATCGGCGGTTGAGTCGGGAGGATTGTGCGCGCTTTTGGCGTTTTTTTCAGTGTACCCGTCAGTCTCATCGAGACGTTTCGCGGTACGGAGACCAATGGGGGAAGTCAATGATTGTTTCCAATTCAGGCCGTGTGATATCTACCGTGGCCGGTGTTCTTTTTTTTGCTGCGAACAGTCTTTCGTTCGCGC
>CALHZT010000091.1 GCA_938040995.1 uncultured Pirellulaceae bacterium
TTCATGATCGCCAACGCGGTGTTTCAAAACTGGCATAAATGGAATCCAGTACGGCGGTGGATTCTCCAGCAGCGAAACAAGATTCGACGGCCCGACGATATCCACGCCGCAGGTGAAAACTTCGGGCGTAGTCGTCATGCCAACAAGCGTTGCGTATCCACCAAAGCTACCGCCCATGATGGCCACATAATCGGGATCGGCGATTCGGTGTTCGACAGCGAATTTAACCGCCTGAATCAAGTCGCCGTGCATTCGTCGCGACCACTCGCCGTTGCCCGCGTTCGTAAAGTTTTTGCCAAAGCCCATGGACCCGCGAAAGTTGACACTCAGCACCGCGTAGCCACGATTCGCTAGTAGTTGATGTACCGGGTTGTAGCCCCAGCGGTCGCGATCCCACGGTCCGCCATGAACGAGCAAGACGAGCGGGACCGGCACCGTTGGCTTTGCATCGCCGTCGGGATCGCTGCCAACCGGAAGCGAAAGGTAGCTGACGAGTTCGAGCCCATCATCGGTCGTGATCGGCAACGCGTGCATCTTGACCAGTGGCTGGTTCGCCAAAGCCGGTTGGTCGCTGAACAAGAGCTTGTGGCCGCGCGGTTCGCGACTGTAAAGAAAGTGTTGAGTCGGCCCGTCGTCCTTCACGATTTTTACCGTCCACAACGTATCGTCCAGCGTCCGGCTGGTAACGTTGATTTCTCCATCTTCGATGCTGCTCAGGTATTTGAGATCCTCCGCAATACTGTTATCCAGAACCTGCCAGCGTTGCCGGTCATAATTGAACGCGACGGCCTGAATGGACTTGTCCGAAGGATGCACGAGAACACCCGAAACATCGGCTCGCGGATTCTCAGCAATCATTTTGCTGGTGCCGGTCGTCAAATTTAGCGACTTGATGCCTGCCGTATTCTTGCCCCGGCTATCGAGGAAAAACAACTGCTCACCCGACTGGTCCAACCCCATGAACCTCGACGTCAGCGAGTCCTCGGGACTGAACTCCATATACTTTTCCCAGTCGTCACCGTTCCCTGGCTGGTAGTAGGCGAGGCCGCCGGACTTGGTGTACTGATGGGCAAACCGGATACGAAAGTCATTGTCGATTACGAATCCGCCAAAGTCGGAGTTTTCAAGCACGATGTCATGCTCGCCGGTCACAATGTTGACTCGATGGATATCGTGCAGTCGATGGGGCGGCGTTTCATTCGTGCCGACAAGCAGCTCAGCCGGGAACTTGTCGCTAACCGCGAATACCTTCGCTGTCACGTTTTCGAGTGGAGTCAGATTTCGGGTTTCGCCGGTGTCGAGATTGACGCTGAACACGTGACGCTGCTCATTGTCCTCGTCATCTTGTAGATAGATGATATGGCGGCTGGTATAAGCCCAAAAGAAGCTCTCAATGCCCAGGGTGTCGTTATCGGTGGCAGCAACGGCCGTCGAAATGGCGTCCGTCGGGCCAACGTAAACATTCATCACGCCCTCTTTGGCGGCGAGGAACGCAAGCGACTTGCCATCCGGGCTGATGCGAGCCATCGTTCTTTCCGGATTGCCGAAGAGTTGCTCACGCGGGATCAGCGGCGCGTTCATAATCACGGCGGCTTCGGCAGGCGGATTGTCGATTCGCGCATTTGTCGGGGACGTGTTTGGAGTGACGTCCGGATTGGTATTTGAATTGCTATTCGAACTGGTATTCGGATTTGTGTTCGGAGCGTTCAGGTCCGGCGTGCCGGGATCGATGAGCGCGATTGGGTTGTCCGATCGTTCGATTGTCGGTCGCGTGCCGGGCAGGGGTAGTGGAATTGCATCCTCAGCCAACAAGTCGCGATCGCCTTCCCCAGTGATTGGTTGCACGATGTCAGCAAGTGGTGCGCCGATTGGATTGACGTTGTTCGATGTTGCATCGGGCGCGAGCATCGTTGTAGGTGGCCCGGAATCGTTGCCGTTGGCGGCCGATTCGGCTAACAAGTTTCGTGTTTCCGGGAGGAGCGGCAGTCCCGACTCTCCGGGTGCGGGCAGCGGAATCGAGTCGGAGGGTTGGAAGGCAGGATTGTCGGCGTTGTCAGCGTTTTGAGACGGGGTTGAATTGGCCAGATTCGAATCGAGAGTTTTTGAATTCCCGGGTTGAGATTTCTTTCGATTTCCCAGCGGTTGATTGGGGCTGGGGATGCAGCCGGTGATGAGGATCGAAAGGGCAATTGCCAACGAGTTCGCAAGAGTCGAAGTTCGCAGGTCACGCGGAGTTCGCAGAATTTGCAAAGGTGTTTTGTCCATGTATCATCCGTTCAACTGGAGCAATATCACGTTCGTAGTAACGGCATTGGCCGGATGCCGTTCAAACGTTTCAGGCGAGCCGGCTGCGTAAGCCGGGTGGAAGCTGCTCACGAACTCTGGATCTGCAATCCGAAGATGAGACCGCATCATGTGCAACCCACTACAAACTTCCCCATCCCGCACACCCGGCAGCTTACGCAGCCGGTTCGCCGACGAGCTTTGCTCGTTCGAGCAGCATTCCGCCTGAAGTCGGTACTACGAACGACAACTCACGCCACGTCGCCGCTATTTTACTTCGCGGCCTCTCGCCAGTGATGCGAGAACTTCCATCGGAGATCCGCGATACACCTGTTTAAATGCGTCTTCGAAAGGTCGGCCATTTTGCAAGATGTTGGACAGCTGGCGAAATCGCTTGGGCGATCCCATCAACCGACTTGCCAGCACATAACTTACGGGAGCCGACTCGTTCGGGGGAAGATTACCTCGAAAGAACTCGTCAGGCTCAAAGCCGCCACGCAGTATTTCTTTGCCTTTTTCGGTCCAGCCGCGTGTCACGTTCGACTTGCCAGCCAGCCGTGAAGCGATAGCATGCCCGGTCCCGACGACGAACCATTCGGGCAAGGGATTGTCGCGGCTGGAAAGGAATTCGCTCGTGAGGAACGACGCGAGTTGCGCGTTCAGACGGATCTGCAACTGCACGTCGCCTTCGTCGTTGGACGGTCGCATCGCGAGGATGTGCGGAGCGATTGGCGACCGTTGCCAGTGTCCGGTGACTCCCGGCGGTAGCTCACGATGCTCGACCATTTGGCAGAACTCAGCGTAGTCGAAACGTCGCCCGACGACAAAAACACTCAGCCCACCTTTGACGTTTGCGTCTTTGGGTAGACCCAGTTCCTGGATGATCTTGGGAAGTCGCTCTTCAAGATTTTTCGCAACAGCGTCGAGCGACGCGGAATCGGCGGAGGCTACCAGCCGAAAGTTGGTCGTCTTTGCAGTCTGCGTTTTCACGTTGGGAAACGCGAGTGACCATTTTTCCTGGTCGCTTTTTTCACGTCGGGCGAATAGCTGTTCGCCAGTTAGCGACTTGTTAATAAAAGTCGCCACCACGTCGGCAAGCGGTGCTGCCGGGTCGTCCCCGTCAAATCCGGCGCCAGCCGCCAACCACGCTTCAATCAGCTTGATGGTTTCTTCGGGTAGTGGGTCTTCGCCGAGTGGCATCTGTTCGCCATCGCCCAGTCCACGAAGCTTCTTGATAAGCAGGTTTTCCAACACGGGTGCCGCCGGTCGGCGCAAGGTGCCAGAATTGCCGCCTTTTTCAATTGCATCAAAACTGGCCATGCTCAGGTCGGCTCGTTGCCGTCTCTCACCATGGCAGCCAAGGCAATTCTCGATCAGGACGGGTGCGATCTCTTTGGCAAAGCTGACAGTGCCTTCTGCCGCCATGGCGTTCTTTGTGTCGCTACCTTCCTGAGAACTGGCGTTCGCGCCCTTTCCCGGCGACTTGATGATGGCGGCCGCAGGTGGTGCGGCAACTTTGGGAATCGGGACTCCGTTGGAAGTGAGTAACTGTTTGGCCTTCCTGATTTTGACGAGCAGCTTCTTCGCCGCCACTCGAGTCGCTTTGGTTTTGCTGGTGGATAGCGGAGTCAGGATGGCTTCGGCTTCGGCGACTTTTTTTGCGGAAGCTTTCAGCTTTTGTTTGTTAAAGAGCTCGCTGGCTTCGCTGAGCAGGGTTTGTGCAGCTACGCCCTGTTCACGCTCGTTGGATTGTGCGAGAGATTGCGACGCCGAGAGTGTGAGCGCTGCGACGGCGAACAGGAATGTGGCGCCAAACACTCGTCGATTTTTGCTGAGCTTGTTCATACAGCTATTGTACGTCAGGCAAGTAGGCCGGCAACAAGCGGCAGATACGTCTAAGGCACGTCTTTTGGTAAATGCCGCGCAGTTCCGGCAACGGAAGCTTCCTTGTTCTATCCACGCCGGCGTTGACCGAAGATCTCAACGCCACTAACCACAATTGCCGGAACTGCGCGGCGTTGACCGATGGAACAATTAGAATCAAACCGCCGCTTGTTGCCGGCCTACGTTAGGCCGACTGCGAATCGCGAAACAGCTTGGCGAACCTCGGTGACACCCGATCAAGCGTGATTGAGTCGTTTTCGATTCGAACGACACGGATCTGTTTGTGTGCGAGGTAGATGATGCCGCCGATGTAGCATGCCATGGGGACGAAGAACATCAATGGAATCACGACCCCGGCGAACCATCCATTGCCTGGACCGCTCTGTTCGACGATCGCTGTACCGATGCCTCCTGAAACGATCGGTGCGATCCAGCCAAGGCTGCAAAAGAGAATAAACTTTGTCCAGTGGCCTTTGTGCTTTGTACAAGTCGGGCAGGGGACTCGAAATCGCCGCTTGGCTATCGAAGCCGTTTTCCAGTTTCGTTGCAGTTCTTCCAAAAACTTCGGTTGCCACTCGAAAGTGCGACTGACACAACCCGTTGACTCTTCACCACAAACCATGCACATGTTTGGCAGCTTGCCTGAGAGAATATCGTCGTTCGAAATGACAACCCAGTCTGGTCCGATAAACAGGCTGCTGTCGGGAGTTTGGCTGGTACCGGGAGTCTCAACGAGTTCGCTGGCTCGATTGCGGGCATCAACGATCCAGTGACGGAGTCCAACGATACCCGTAGCAAACACAGCGATAATCGACGCCAGCGAAACATAATATGCTGGCGTGAACTCAGCGGCCGTTGATGTCGCCAGCTTGGCGAATGTGAATATCATGATCCCGATGAAGGAAACGAAGCTCAGCAGGTTGAGTGCGACTGCGAGCCCAGATGGCATGATTTCCTTCACGGGAACCAGGGTGAGCAGAATGCCTGCGATAGACAGGCATGAAATCGCCATGCAGCCGCTAACGATGCCAAACCACGCATCGCTGCCGAATGCTTCAGCGCCATTTTTGGCCCAAGGGAACAGACTGGCGATGATTCCGGCAATACAACAACCAAGGATCATCAACACCGGCGGCCGCTTCGGCGCCTCTTCCTCCGCAATAAAGGCGCTGGTGACCCATGGCACGAGAGCTTTTGCGTCACGATTCAGGATGACACTGAATCCGTCTGCGCCGGCCATGCTCGTTGTTGGTGTATTTTCGCCAGTGTCAATTCGACTGGCAGCGTAGCGGGATGTATCCACTGTTCCCGGATCGCTTATTGCGTTCACGTCGTTCGCGAGACTGCTAATCTGCTGGTACCGACGTTCCGGTTCGCGGGCCATCGCCTTGAGGACGACATTGTCCAGTCGGTTGTCAACGCTTTCTTTCTTTGACGGCGCTTCGAACGAGCCCATGGGGACTTCGCCAGTCAACATTTCGTAAAACACGACGCCCAGCGAAAAGATGTCGGCTCGATGGTCCACACCGCTCGACGCTTCAATTTGCTCGGGAGCCATATAACGTGGCGTCCCCATGACTTGATGCGTCCCAGTCAGCGTAAAGTAGTTTTCGGCATTCTCGGCGGCGCGACCATCTTCCGTGATATTCAGACGAGCGAGTCCGAAATCGGCGATGCGGATCTGGCCGCTCTG
>CALHZT010000092.1 GCA_938040995.1 uncultured Pirellulaceae bacterium
CAAGACTCAAAACCAAAGGCGGAATCCAAAAACTTAAGCGTTTGCTCAACGACGCAATTCCCGCAGAATACAGACTCGCTGGATGAAATGAACAAAACACTGCAACTTCAAAACGCGTGAGCGAGGGATTTTCCAAGGGACTACGTCCCTCGCTCACGCGTCGGGTTATGATGTCGCCAGGCTGGCGGTCAGTCTTGCAGCTTCTGGAACGACAGGAGCAATCCGTGATGTGACCGAGAATGTGTCACCGTATTTTCCCAAGTTGAAAAGTGAGAAGCACCAAAAATCACAACCCGACGCGTGAGCGAGGGATTTTCCAAGGGACTACGTCCCTCGCTCACGCGTCGGGTTATGATGTCGCACGACTGGCGGTCACGAACTGCATTTGAACCGCAACTACTCCGACTGCGACTCCCACTTGGGAATCTTCTCATTCACCGAAACAGCCTCGAGGAAATTCGCAGCACCCGTCCGATAATACGCGTAGACCGTGTAGGTCCTGAGCAGCCCTTTACTCGAATACTCCTCGACGTATTTCTGCGGAGTCGGCTTCCTCGTCGCCGTTGGGGTCATCCCTAACTTCTCGTGTACCTCCGCGTCCGTCAGCCCGTTGTTGAGCTCGAGGTTCAGGACGTCCGCAATGCTGTGCGCCTTCCCCTGAGCACCCGCCTCCTTGATCAGTACCAACCCGGCCAACAGGAGCACCACGAGAAGAACGATCAACACTACCGGTTTCGCTGCACCACGCGTTCGCAGATCAGTCATCATTCCCCTCGCCGCCAGATTAAGATCGCGGATAGAACCGCCTAAATAAATCTCCGAAACAGGCCCTGTTTATAGCAAACGCCCGCAGCATTGGCTGGTCGGTGTCCGACGAACATCTGGCGCCAAAGCAACTTCGGACGGCGTGGATCTCCGGCGAAAACGACGAAATGACGCTACAGTCGAGTTGAATGCGCTCGAGTTGAACCGCCATCCGGCGACTGGTCAGTCGATATGATCGAGCATGCCGCCGTTACCGATTTGCTCCGACCGGCACAATTGCCCTGGCTTGGCTGGCAAATCAGCAGGCCCCAGGCCCAGTCTCGCCTTGCAAAGCGGGGCGCCGCATTTACAATTCGGGATTAAACTCGCGGTCAAACTTGGCCGAAATGAACACTCATAATTGAATTGGGCAGGACGCCCGGAATAAATATGTCTAACGCACTGGGTGGTTCTGTCGGAATCGTGGGCTATTTGGCCCTGTTCGCCGGAGTCGGATTCGCATTCGTGTTCGTCAACCTGCTGGTTGGCCGACTGTTTCGTCCCGCAAATCCAACTCCCGAAAAACTCGAAATCTACGAGTGCGGTGAACCGACGATCGGTTCCAGCTTCGTCCAGTTCGACTTGCGATTTTATGTCGTCGCGCTGATCTTCATTATCTTTGATGTCGAAGTCGCGTTTTTGTTCCCTTGGGCGACCGTGTTCGGCAAAGCCCACGAGATGGCCCACCCAAGGACTCAAACGGTCGCCGTTACCGAAACGGGCGCGATTGAGATGACTCCCGCGACCAAACAGGCTTATCAGGAATTGGGGCTTCGCAATCCCACACTGCCTTCGGCCGATGCGAAAGAAGCCGCCGATTTGATGCAGAACGGTGGCAAGTTGCTGCTCTGGCTGGCGACCGTCGAAGTGCTTGTCTTCTTCGCGATCCTGCTGATTGCATTCGCATATGAGTGGAAAATTGGAGCCCTCGACTGGGTGCGTGCGATCGTTGACGAGTTCAAGCAACAACAATTGGCTGCCAATCCTCCGCCAGGCGATTCCAGCGGGTCCGAGACGAACCAGCCGGTTCTGTCGGCCTGACAATAACGACGATCGGCCTGACATAACAAAGATCGGCCGCAGACCGACAGATCGACCGTACATCGACCTTATATCGACCAAAGGCAACGGGGCAGATCGCCAGTTTTAAATGGCGACGATTCCCGGTTAATCAATCAAGCGGCGAATCAGTACTACACACGAAAGACAATAACGCATGGCTCAGGACCTGCTCAGCCGATTGAAGGGCAAGTTTGGCGACTCGATCACGGGCGCCAACACCGAGAATATGGATCCGTGGATCGAAGTCGCCCCGGAGGCGATTGTTGAGGTATCGAAGTATCTCAGCACCGAACCGGATCTGAAGTTCGACATGCTGAACTGCATTTCTGGTGTGGACTATCTGCATACGGACGAGAAAAAAGCCAAGAAAGTCGATTGGGAACCACACACCCAGGTGGTGTATCACCTTTCGAGCATTTCAAACAAGCATACGCTTGTTTTGAAGGTGATCTTGCCACGCTGGAAGGATGGGAAGGAAGGCCAGCTGCCTGAAGTTCCTTCGGTTGCCGGCGTTTGGCGAACCGCTGACTGGCACGAGCGAGAAGTGTACGACCTGAACGGCATCTTCTTTACGGGCCATCCAAATCTGCGTCGAATCCTGTGCCCGGAAGACTGGGTCGGCCACCCGCTTCGCAAAGACTACGAACAGCCGCTTGAGTACCACGGCATCCGGGGACGCTAGACCTTACGTCGTCCCGAAACCTGACACCCGAAACCCGAAACTGTTTCACCATGGCAACCGTCAACCAAAACGACCAACGCATCATCGAATACGATGTCCGGACTGACGAAATGCTCGTCAACATGGGCCCGCAACACCCGGCTACGCATGGCGTAATGCGGCTGGTGCTGCGGACGGATGGTGAGATTGTTTCCGAAGTCACACCGCACATCGGATACCTGCATCGGTGCGCCGAAAAAATTGGGGAAAACCTGACTCCTCGTCAGTGGGTTCCCTACACGGACCGTATGGATTACCTCGCCGGGATGAATATGAATCTCGGCTGGGCCCTCTGTGTGGAAAAGCTTCTCGATTACGACTTGCCTGAAAAGGGACGGCATCTGCGAGTCATCATTACTGAGCTTTGTCGAATCGCCAGTCACCTGGTCGGCATGGGAACATACGGGCTCGACCTTGGGACGTTCAGTCCTTTTCTATATGCGTTTCGCGAGCGGGAAAAGATTCTCGACTTGTTCGAAGAGGCTTGTGGCGCAAGGCTGACATACAGTTACCTGACGCCGGGCGGTGCGACGGCTGATCTGCCGAACGGCTGGATTGATGCCTGTGAAACATTTCTCGAGCAGTTCGAGCCGTGCATTACTGAATATCACACGCTGCTGACGACCAATGCGATCTTCATCAAGCGTACCGCCAACGTTGGAATTCTGTCGCCTGAGATGGCGATCAATTACGGATGCACCGGGCCGGTCCTTCGCGGTAGCGGAGTCGATTATGACCTTCGCCGTGACGGTGAAGAGCGGTACACCGAAATGTACGACGGTTACGCATTCGAGGTAATCTGCGAGCGGGATGGGCACTATCCAAACGATCACGACTATCCGCCGGTTCCGCCAGACGCGGTGCTTGGCGATTGTTGGCATCGCTTCTACGTGCGAATGCTGGAAGTGATGCAGGCGATAGACCTCGTGCGACAGGGAATTGAGAAGTACCGTTCGGCAGAGGGTAATTGGGGCGTCCCGATCAAGTTGACGACCAAGCTGCCAAAGGGCGAAGTCTATCTGGAAACAGAGGCTCCTCGTGGGCAAATGGGTTTCTATCTGGTGAGCGATGGCAACGCGATCCCGTGGCGGGTTCGAGCCAGAAGTGGCTGTTTTAGCAATTTGTCGGTAGCCCACGAGCTCTGCAACGGCAGTCCGATCGCAGATATCCCGGCGGTCATTGGGTCCCTCGATATCGTGATGGGGGAGATTGATCGTTAGTTGGGTCGAAATTGCATCCCGTTGACTTGGCGAAGAACGACCAGCAGATACGCATTGGTTGCCTCGCCGACACAACGGGTACGTTCGACGTCCAACAAACAAAAACATTCGGCATCGGGGGCTTGCTGGTTTGCAGGACTTTGTGCCATATTTCACGAACTTTTAGTGCAGGATTTTCAGGGGTTTGCGACAAGTCGCCGGAGAATGATTCTCGCCGACAGCAGCCTCATTACCAGGATGGAATAACTCGCGAGAACATGGTGGCTGAGCGTGGTCACGATGTGTTTCTTGCCAGTTGATTAACCCGCGTGGGACAGGTCCAAACTCGTGGCCGAGTTTTTTAATACATACATACTAGGCAAGCTATTTTCAGATCTTCCAGTCGACCATTGGCTGGGTTTTGTTATTGCTGCAGTAATTCATTGTGTCCTCTACCTGCACGTCATCGCAGTCGGAGCGTTGTTCTTTATCTGGCTGGAACGAAAAGTTTCCGGTCGAATCCAGGACCGACTGGGACCAACGCGAGTCGGCGGAAAGTTCGGCTGGCTGCAAACACTGGCTGACGGCATTAAGTTGATTGCCAAAGAAGACATAACGCCGGGTACCGCCGATCCCCTGCTCTTCAAGATTGCACCGTACATCAGTCTGGCAGCAAGTCTGACAGCGTTCTTCGCCCTGCCGTTCGCGAGCGGATGGGTTGGACAGAATCTGAATCACGCCGCGTTCTTTGTTCTCGCGATTATGGGACTCGAAGTTTTCGGTGTGATTTTCGCCGGTTACGCGTCAGGTTCGAAG
>CALHZT010000093.1 GCA_938040995.1 uncultured Pirellulaceae bacterium
TGGCCGCTCCTCCCCGTCGCTAAGGCTCCGACCCTCCTCACGCGACGCGTGGTATGCCCTGCTCATTCTTCGCATGACACCACTGCGTCGGAGGAGGGTTGCTTGGGGCGAGCGGCCGAGGTCAGGCAAGCGGCTGCAATAAATCTGGCGTGAGCACAAATGCCACGCAATATCGAATTTACAACACCCAAGCCTCGCCCGCCCGTCCTACGTGTAGTCTCGGCTTGGCACTTCGTAGTCGAACTGTTCTTTTGCCTCGATGTTCCAGTTTTGGCCAGCGTCCGGCGAGCCGGCGGCGAGGAAAGGCATGATGATTGCCCCGGCGGCGAACCCGCCGACGTGAGCCCACCATGCAACGCCACCGCCGATATTGAGGTTCCACGCCTGAGTCGCGTTGGCGATCTGCATGAAGAACCAGAACCCGAGCACGATCAACGCCGGCAACTCGACGACTGTGAAAAATACAACCAGGAAGATGAGCGTGCGGACGCGGGTAAACGGATAAGTCACTGCATACGCACCGAGCGTGACCGCCACCGCACCACTGGCTCCGATCACCGGAATCGTTTCGCCGCCCGGTCCAATCATTGAATAGTGACAGAACGAGGCGATGATCCCGCCTAACAGATAAAACATCAGAAACACAAAGTGGCCCAGCCGGTCTTCGATATTGTCGCCGAATATCCAGAAGAACCACATATTCCCGATCAGGTGCATCCAACCACCATGCAGGAAAATGGAAGTGATGACACATGTCAAAATCTGTGAAGGTACAGGAGCCAGATCAACGACTGGCAATTTATCCTTGGGGATCAGCACGCCGGCTCGCATTTCTTCCTGCGAGTAGAGCTCCACACGAACTGGTTTCGGATTCGCAAGCTGTTTGACTCGTAGCGGTACGAATCCGTGCCGTGCATGAAATTCGCGTTCGTCATGCTCGCCGAGGTTCTGGACATACAGGAGTGCAAGAACATTAATCACGATGATCGCTGTCGTCACGAACGGCTTGCGCTGGACGGGATTTTCGTCGTGAAATGGAATGACTGGCATGAATGAGGGCCAGGTTGATAGGATGCGAAAATCGACGTGATCACCGACTTGGAATAGTCGCTGGTTGCCCATTGTACGCAGAAAGCGACACTTGGTTCGAGTACGCACAGAACCGAAAGATCTGCGAGGTCTGCAAGACGAAGCGGTCGACGTCTATTTTTCGAGCGAACTGACGGGGAGCGGGACGCCCTTGATTCCGCCGCTTACCACAATGGTATCGCCAACCGTTCCCTGAAAGTCGCAGACGATCATGCGGCCACGTCGGACTTTGGTGCCCTTACAGGCGATCAACAGCCGGTCGCCGGGTCGAACCGGACCGCGAAAGCGGACATTTTCCATGCCGCCAAAGCCAACCATTTCGGCGCCCAGAAGATCATACTTCTGAGTCACAAAGCTGCAGACCTGCGCTGCGGCCTCGCACATCACGATGCCCGGCATCAGTGGCATACCTGGCATATGACCACGCACCCAGAACTCATCCTCGGTAATGTCTTTGTAGCCTGCGCATAACATCTGCTCTGCGTTAGCGTAGACAATAGCCGTCAGCTGCTCCATTTCGAAGCGCTGTGGATTAAATTTTCGAATCTGCTCGATGTCGGCGACGATGTTGTCATAGTCGACTTCGGCAGGATCAATAATGTATTTGTCGCGACTCACTTTCTCTGCTCGCTGTTGAATATCCGTCAGTCAAATAGCAAATAGAGACGAGTATTGCAGGCTGCATTCTTCGACAGTCCGTCACATTCGCGAACGGCTATCGGGCCTTGCAGTTGCCTGAGAAGAAAAACGTCAGCTGGATCAGGTCTTGATCTTTTGACGCTTGGCTTTTCGTGTCCGCGAATTTGCAGGACGCTTGCCGTGGTTGGCCTTTTTGACTTTTCTACCTGGCTTTGCCATTGCTCAATCTCCGTGTTCAAAAACTGTTTGTTCGTCGAATATCAGGACAACGAATCGGCACCTGCCGATCGTCATTTTTCAGTATCCCAAGTCCCGTAAAATACCAGTTTCCGGCGTATATTTCTAGGAGGACGCTGCAGCCTTCGACCGTTAGGCTGCGGGTTCGTGCGAAACTTCGGCAAGCTTTGCCAGCAGTTCCCTGGCTTTCCCGGAATCTATTGCCTCGGCAGCGTGATCGGCGCATTTTCTCAAGTCATCCGAAAATCCGGTGATCCAGAGTGCTGTCGCCACATTAATGACGACGACATCTCGCGGAGGGCCTGCTTTGCCCGCGAGGATTTCGCGGATAAGCTCCGCGCTCTGATCGGGCCCGTCGATCACGAGCTCCTGTTTGCTGGCTCGCTCCAGTCCAAAGTCTTCCGGCGCCCACTCGATCTGTTCGATGCCGGATTCCGTCGCCAAACTCACGAATGATTTTGACCCAATCGTGACTTCGTCGAGCCCGTCTTCGCCGCAAACGACCACGGATCGTTTGGTACCCAGCCGCTGAAGAGCGTTTGCAAGCAGAGGCCGAAGTTCGGGACGACCGACTCCCAGCAGCTGATGTGGTGCTGCCGCTGGATTACAAAGCGGACCCAGCATATTGAAAATGGTTGGTACGCCGAGCTTTCTTCGCACGTCAGCGACATTCTTCATCGACTTGTGCATTAGCGGCGCAAAGCAAAAGCAGATGTTGGTCTCCGCGAGGCACCGCTCGACCTGAGCCACATCGGCGTTAATATTGACGCCCAGTTTGGCAAGAACATCCGACGAACCCGATTTGCTGCTGACCGCCCGGTTGCCGTGTTTGGCGACAGGAACTCCAGCGGCCGCGGTCACAATCGCCGAGGCGGTGCTGATGTTGAATGTGTTCGTGCCGTCGCCGCCCGTGCCGCATGTATCCAGATAAGTCGCGTGAGGGGACTGGATTCTCGTCATATGCTTCCGCAGCGACTCGGCCGCTCCGACGACTTCTTCGATCGACTCGCCTTTGGCGCGAAGCCCGGTGAGCAGCAAGCCGATTTGTTCGTCACGCCATTGACCGTCCATAATCTGGTTCATGACATCGGTCATTTCTTCTCGACCGAGGGACTGCCCTCCGCTGACTTTTCCGATGATTGAGTCGATCACTTTAATACCTGGTTCCGATAGAACAGTTGGCTGAGCTAACCCAGATTCGCAAGCTTACTTGGTTCGTTGCCTGTTTGAAGTTGAAACCGCCATTGTAGGCCCGAGATTATGGTAACGCAGGGCTTCTGTTGAATTAGGATGCTATCGACAATATATTCGGCTGCGAGCACAGCAATCTTTCAGCCTCTCTCAATTGTTCGCTATCACGAAGAGTTTTATGCCTAAAAAAGTCATCATTGACTGTGATCCCGGTATCGACGACGCCGTTGCGCTCTGTCTGGCTCTTTTTGACCCGCGTCTGGAAGTGCTTGCAATCACCGCGGTCGAAGGCAACGCGACAGCGAGTCATTCCAGTCGAAATGTTCAGGCTCTTCTGGAGCGGTTCGATCCGCCCCGTTACCCTCGATTGGGAGTCGCTGAGTCGCCAGATGGGGCTCCGCTTCACGAGCTCGATCATTTTTATGGCATCGATGGTCTGCGGGATTGTGGGTTTAGCGTCTCGATGTTGCAGAATCAGCATCCTGCGGACAAGGTGATCTGCGATGTTGTCCGGTCAGATCCGGGAAATGTGACCATTATTTCGCTGGGACCAAAAACGAATCTCGCCCGGGCACTAAAACGTGATCCCAAAATAAGCGGCATGATTCGTGAGATCGTTATGGTCGGCGGTTCGATTGGTGGAGTCGGCAATGTGACGGCATGTGCCGAGTTCAACATGTACTATGATCCGCCGGCGGCTCAAACGGTATTCGATTCACCAACGACGAAAACGCTGATTCCGCTCGACGTGACGGAGCAAGTCGTTTTTTCGCTCGACTTCCTGAATGAGCTTCCGAATGAGACGACTCGTGTTGGCAAGCTCTTGCGAGAGGTCTTGCCCGTCTCATTCCGGCTTCATCGTCAACGGATTGGACTGGAAGGAATTCATCTCCACGACCCAGTCGCCGTGATGGCGGTGCTTCATCCGGAGCTGTTCCAGACGGAAGAAATGCACGGGCAGGTTGATGTTGGAGAAGGTGCGGCTCGCGGCTATTCCGTTTTTGACCGTCGCTGTTTTCCCTCGTCACGCCCCAATATGGATGTTGCCACGGGCGTTGACGTTTCGAGTGTCCGTGCCGAAATCCTTCGCGGCCTGAAATATGCCGGTCAGGAATCTTCCGGGCAGGAATCATAATTCCCGTTTGTCGCGACTTCCCGTCCGTCGCTACTCGATGATGCTTCCTGAGCCCTTGGCAGCAATTTTGACTACCGTTCTGACCTTCTTGCTGTCACGGTAAAGCAGGACCGGAATCTCAGAGCCAATTTCTGTGAATCCGACGAGACTTACCAGATGCCCGTCGTCGTCGATCTTTTGATCGCCGTATCGAATAATGACGTCGCCAACACGGATATTCGCCTGGTCGGCTGGTGAACCGGCGGTGACGCTGTTGACTCGGGTGCCGCCGTACGGCAAACCAAGATTTTCGCTATCTTCCGGTGAGAACTGCGATTCGAGTTCGACTCCCAGATAAGCCGACGTCATCTCGCCGTCTTTGACGAGGTGCCTGGCGACGACCATTGCCATATGAATCGGAATTGCGAATCCGATCCCCTCGTTGGCTCCGGAATTGCTCGCGATGGCGGTGTTCAGACCGATGACTTCGCCTCGCAGGTTGAGCAGAGGGCCACCACTATTGCCCGGATTAATCGCGGCGTCCGTCTGGAAGAAATTCTGCAAGCGGACTTTTTCTGCTCCAAGGACGAGATCGCGACGGCCGGTAGCACTGATGATTCCGTAAGAAAGGGAATGGCTCAATCCAAACGGGCTGCCAAACGCAAGTACAAAATCACCGATGCCGACTCGCTTGCTGTTTCCCAGTCGGGCGGGAACAACATCGCGGCAGGGAATCTCCAGGACTGCAACATCGGTTGAGACGTCCGACCATACATCCGACGGTTTGATGACGCGGCGGTTGGCAAGCTTCACGCGGATGCCGTCAATCTCTGCATGCAGCACCACATGGCGATTGGTCAGCACGTAGCAGCGGTTCTCAATTTCAACCAGAACGCCGGAGCCGGCTTCTTCGATATATCCTTCAACACCATCCTGAAATCCGTACTCTTCCTGCTGCTGTTCTGTCGGCCGCTTGTCGGCTTCGATATGAACGACGGATGGAAGCGCCAATTGGGCGGCCTGCCGGATAATGGCGCCTTTTTGCTCGAGAATCTCAACGCGTTTTGCCAGCTCGCGGAAGCGCCGCTCACGTTCGGAAGATGTGCGTCGAGGTGCGATTCGTCGTGACGAATTCGAAGGCTGCTTGGCAACACGAATTGGCTCGGAAGGGCGTTCGCTCTCTTCCTGAGCCGAAAGGCAGCAGCAATGTAGGAGTGCCAGAATAAGAGTCGTGCGGGCAATTCGAGGTTGACAATCAATGCGGGAAATCATGTCGGCGTCCTTTCTGTTCCTTGAAAGGTGGTGCCGTCACTCAGTTCGACTGTGTGAACAGACGTACCAAGTCCGACCGTAAACAAAAAGTGCACCGTTGGCGTAGGGCGGTTGTGCCGCCTGGAAGCCGAGTGCACTTTGTCAAATGGTCGAATTGGCGAAGGTTGTTCTTCGAGCTGTCCCTGCTATGAAACCTCTACATCAGAAAACGTTGAGTCATTATCTCCGATGTCCAGAATGTTCGACCAGTCGACATCCTTTGTACTGAATCCTGATTCCTCAAGCTTGCGTTTGCATTCAATGCAGCAAGTCGCGTAGGGCAGCGCCTGAAGGCGCGCCAGTGGAATGTTCTGTTTGCAGCCTTCGCACAATCCGTACGTGCCGCCTCGCATTTTCTCTAACGCTTCGTCAATGCTTGCGAGCTCGCGGCTTTCGACTTCGGCAAGTTGCGAGTTGATCTCGTCCTGAGCTGAATCCAGGGCAAAATCGACAACGTCGCCTGACGATTGCTCACGAAGTTCTTTGAGCGAACTGAGGTCACCGGCGAGCGCTTTGCGCAATGCATCGCGGCGTCGAACCAGTACCTCTTTCATGTTTTTTAAGGAGTCTTTTCGTCCCATTTTCAGCTATTCCATTCCGGGCGCGGTCGTTTCGTACGCGCGTTTTCGTGGTCTTTCAGTCGAACAACTTTGCGAGGAAGTTGTGCGAATGTCAACGAAACTATAGTACGTAAATTGATCTTTGCCGGATCGAAACTCCATCGGGGCTTGGGCGTCGGATCGTCCGCAAGCCCTTTCCAGTTCGTGGTTTATGTATTTTGCGGAGCGAGATGCAGAGTCCATTGGCCATTTAGTCACCTTGGCGCAGCGTCGTAACGCTGGACACAACGTTCCATCACGGTCTACATCGGCAATCTGCTGGGCAATATTGCAGTCGATTTTCCGTTATGGCTGATCTTGCCGAATGGAGGGATTCTCGGGCGCTGGATTCTGCTGGATGCAATGAAGTTGCCATTGCTGTCGAAATTTCCGCCCTTTTGACAGGGGCCTGATGAGGGAATGCCCCGTCGTTCTGCAGGCACTTTTGACTGGTTTCAATGCATGACCTACATCTTTCTGGCGAAATAGTCATCGGACCGTTTCTCCGAATCTGTATATCTGCCCGTTCAAGCTCTGAGAAGAACCATGTCTGAACCTTCCAACACGTCCAATTCGACTGAGAACGCTGCGTTAGCCCTGCGCATCGTTGATGATCAGACACGTGAGTTTCGAACGAAAGATGCAAGTATCAGCCTGGGCGCCGACCCAGCCTGCACGATTCAGTTGTCGGGGGACGAAGTAGCTCCACTGCATTGCCTGATCGTGCGAGATCAAAACCAGACCCTGATCAGGAACCTCAGCGAGAATTCGCTGTTGAACGAACAGCCTTTTCGTGACGAAGTGCTTGGAGAAGGCGATGTTATCCGGATTGCCGATACGACGATTGAAGTACTTTCCAGCTCGGTCGAGCAACTGAGCATGGAACAGCCGGAACCAGTTGCGGCTCTCTCCAGCTCAATTGAGTCAGCGGCTGAAATTGAGCCAGCGGCTGAAGGTGCTCCTCAGGCTTTCGAAAGTGCAAGCGAAGCTCTCACGCCTTCGGTCTCGGAGCAACGAACGCCGGAAGGCGATTTTGCTGCTGCCTTTGGCTCCGGTGTCATCGGAGCTTCCGTCGCGCAAACGTCGAACCCGACTGGTGGCTCGAACTCGGGCACCGAGAGTGTTGCGAGCAACGCTCCAGCTTCACCACCAGCCATGGCCCAGTCAATGATTGACGCGGCCTGCGAAACTTCGAATTCGGATGTTGCAGCGGATAGAAATCTGCGTCCAGAATTTGAGGCTTCATCAGAGCCAGCCCTGTCGGCACCGTCATTAGCGAACGAATCGCCGGCCGAACCGAATACAAGCCTGGAAGAAGATCCTTTCGAAGCACTCAAAAGAATGTCGGCTCAGGCTGCCAAAAGTCCTGTCGTTGAGCCAGTCGAGAGAGAGCTCCCGGCGTTAGACGAACCAAGGAACGATGATGGCTCGGTTGATGTCAGTTCAATACTCTCGAAAATGGGAACGACAGTCGATGAAGCCCCTGCAGAGCCGGTAGTCGCACCGACAGCACCGGCTCCATTCACACCTGAAGAGCCACAGGTTGAAGCAGATGGTTCGATCGAAGACTACATGCGGCAACTTCTTCAGCGAAATGGCATTGAATCGGGTGCCGTCGAGTCATCGAAGCCTGAAGCGGTCACCCAACCAGTCGAGCCCCAAAAGCCGCAAGCGGTTTCTCAGCCAGACGAGCCATCGAAGCCTGAATTCAAAATGCCCAAGAAGAGGCGTCCAAGAGTTGCGGCACCAGAACGCGCATCGGATCTGACTGCTTTGCGAGAACTTGCGAATCAATCGAGTCGAACTGCGATTACGCGTCATGCCCGCACTTCACGCAACGAGAAAACGCTAAGCAGTTTTCTCGGTGGGATCGCGTGTGCTCTTTGTGGCCTGATCATGCTCGTGCTGTCGAATTTCGATCATATCCTTTTCATGCTGATTGGTTTCGGGATGATCGCCCTGTCCGGATTCCTGATGCTTCAGGCAGTGAAAGCGGGCGTGTTCACTCGCGTTAAATTCAAGCCCAAGGGGCCAGCAGGGGCCAAGGACACTGGCGTGCCTCATCAGCGTCGCCGTCGAAGAAAATAGCAACGCAATCAGGCAGCGGCTTAGGCGAGCGGCGGATAAAAATTTACCAACTTGCGTTCTTGAGCCGCTACGGCCACCTATGTCTTATTGGCAAATTCTCACTCGCCATTCGCGTTAAGCATCTGCCTGGTGTTGAACGGTCACATTGCTGCGAATTCCACCGCGAGGCGTGAACGCGGCAACGAGCGTCATGGATCGAGGTTGAACGACAGCCACAAGATCATCAAGAATGCGATTCGTGACGGCTTCGTAAAAGATCCCTTCGTTTCGAAAGAGCTGAAGGTACATCTTGAGGCTCTTCAGTTCGACGCAGATCTTGTCGGGCACGTAGGTGATCGTCAACGTTCCAAAATCAGGTTGCCCGGTTTTCGGGCACACTGAAGTAAACTCCGGACAAATCGTCTCGATGGAATAATCCCGCTCGGGACGGGGGTTTTCAAAGGTTTCCAGGGTGTTTCGAAAGTCGTCACTCACTCGTTTTGCTCCCAATTCTGCGGCTATCCGTTGGATGATCATTCTGGCATCATGGCACTTTAGGTCCAAGGGGATGTTAGGCAATCTTTTGACAAGCCGCTGATGCGTACAGCTGAACTCTACAAGTCGATACAGGGCGAAGGTTTCCTCACCGGAACCGAGAGCGCTTTCGTGCGAGCCAGCGGTTGCAACTTGCGTTGCTGGTTCTGCGATACGCCGTATGCGTCGTGGAATCCCGAGGGCGCCGATCTTTCCGTCGCCGAGCTCGTCGAGCAGATCCACCATCTGGAATGCGAGCATGTCGTGATTACTGGCGGCGAGCCGATGTTGTTTGCCGAACTGATTCCGTTGTGCGACGAGCTGCGATTGCTTCAAAAACACATTACCATCGAAACAGCGGGGACCCTGTTTCTGCCGCTCGAATGCGACTTGATGTCCATCAGCCCCAAGACCAGCAACTCGGCACCTTCAGCCGATGAGTATCCAAAGTGGCACGCTCGCCATGAGAAGACGCGGCACGCGCCCGATGTCATTCGCCGATTGATCGCCGACTACGCGTACCAGTTCAAGTTCGTCGTGGCGACTGCAGCGGACGTGGAAGAAGTCGAACAGTACCTCGACGAATTTCCAGAGATAGATCGCGACCGGGTGATGTTGATGCCCGAAGGTACGACTCAGGAGCAACTGGAAGAAGTCGCCGTCTGGTTGAATCCGCTTTGTTCACGAGTCGGTTTGCAGTTCTGCCCTCGCCGCCATATCGAATGGTACGGCATGCAACGCGGTACTTAGGCGAAAGGCGAGTAAGAATTTACCAATTCAAAATCGGTGGCCGTAGCGGCTCACCATAGCGGCTCAACAACGCAAGTTGGTAAATTTTTTGTCCGCTCGCCTTAAACGATTGTAGAAGGCTATCTCAATCCGCCTGCTTCGCTTGCAATCCGCCTGCGTTTCGCTTGCTTCGCCTGCAATCCGCCAGCATTCCGCTTTCAATCCGCTTGCTTCGCTTGCAATTCGCGAATCCAGGGCCGCAGGCCCGACACAACCCCTGCCGGCGGACTTGTCCGCCGGAACACAATGCAAAAACACTTGAGCACCGAAGGTGCGCTACAACAAAAACGAAGGTCCCGGCCGCGCAACTACTCTGAATCCACACGTAGAATTTCCTCATAGGCATTGCGCAATGAAGTCTTCGCCATTCTGAAATTCATGTGCCCGGATACTTCTGGCTGGATATCTTCGAAAAGCTCGACAGCCTTTCGGAATTTCGTTTTCTTCTTGCCGAGTTGCTTGAAGTAGGCCGCCGTATCGTTCGCCGCGAAAGCCGGACCAAGGGCATGCATTACATCGTAAAGCTCGCGATGTACCTCGCAGAGCTCATCGTCCTCTTCGGCTTCTTCAGAATGCTTGAGGAATGTCCGCACCATCCACACATGGGAGAATAGAGCGTCGATTCGTTGCATCTTCTCTTCGGGACTCATCATTCAGATTTCGATTATGTAGATTCTGATTCGGTCGAGACGCCGTCAGACGATTCTTCTGCGGCATTTTCCGGACTCGCATCTTCAGCAGAAGACTCTGGATCTGGTGCCGGTTTCTTGCCCTTTGGAGCGAAAACAAGCACGCAAACTGCTCCCGTGATCACCAACCCAAGACTGATCATAAATGGCGTACTGATCGTGCCGATGGTCTTCGTTTTGAGGTAACCGAGCGCGATGCTGTCGATCGTGTTGATGACGGGTGCAAAACCAAAAACGAGAGGCATCACAAAGATCGGTTTTCCACCACTGTTGAATGCCATAATGATCCCCATCGCCCCGATGGCTCCCGCAGCACCCGCCGCGAAAGACCAGAGCCCTCCGGACCACGACCATCCACCGGACTCTCCAAACTGGCGGAGAATAATCGCTGGCACAATGACGCCAATGACAAAGTAGGCGAGCCCAACGCAAATGAGCGGTCTTAAGCGACTTCCCTGCATGCGGCCCTGCCCAAGGTGCAGGATCGGACCGTAGCTGCCCCAGCAGACCGCCGTCATGAGAATCGATGCGATGGCAGTAAACCACTGAATCGAATTCGCCGACTTGTCGCCCTCGCCATGCGCGGCTTCCTCATCCGCGTCGTGGCCGGCGTCCTCTTTGTCTGCTTCCTCATCGGCTTCCCCGGCTGCATCCGACGCACTTTCTTCGGCAGTCTTCTCATCCGTTTGAGCATGCGCAATCGCGGGTTTGACTGGTTTGGGTTTGAATGCCATGACGCCAGCCGCACCCAGAGCGACGAGTACGATGGCGAGGAAGAAGGGAATGTTGACTTTGCGATAAGTCTTGTTGATGAACATCGTCACCAGGGTGTTAATCACCGGAGCGCCGCCAAAAACAAGAGGCATCACGTAGATTGGTTTCGCGCCGGCCTTGAATGCAAAGATGATTCCGAGGGCGCCGATCGCGCCGATGCAGCCAGCGGCGAATGACCAGGTGATTCCACCGATGGTCCACTTGCCGTTTTCTTCCCGGTTCAGCATCAGAAGTGGCACAATCACGGCAACGAGAAAGTAGGCCATGCCAACGCAGAGGAATGGACGCCAGCGACTGTGGTCCATCGCATCAATGCCGAGGTGCAGCGTTGGGCCGTAAGAGCCCCAGCTAAGAAACGTGAGTGCCACAAAGAAGAGAACGGCGGACAGTTTTTTCATGGAATCGCCAGAGTGTATTTTGCCAAAATGGCGGCGTATGTGAACGGCGTATTTGAATTGTCGAAGCGGCAGTTTATCAAAGTCACGATAGTTTCGGCAGTGCAGACGCCAAGCCCTTAGCCTTCACGGTATGCCGTCAGTCGCCTCGCAACGCACCAATGATACTGTCGCTACCGTGGAAGAATGAGGCAGCAATCCCGGCCACGGTTCCAGCCGCAAGGATGGAGAGCAGGGTTACCAAAAGCGACCCAACGGGAAGGCTGGCACTACGCGCAAGCCAGTGCGGAACGACCGTAACGAGCGCCGCGAGTACGCCGATGCCGAGCCCGGTCAGAAGGAGTGTGAAATTTTCAAGAAAGATCTGCTTCTTCAGTCTGAAACTGTTGAATCCGATGGCGGCGAGCAGGCCCATTTCGCCTCGTCGCGATACGACGTTTCGAATCTGAACCGCCGCAAGTCCGAGTGTGCCGAGTAGCAAACCGAGGGCGCCCAGGCTTTGAAAAGTCGAGAGATATGTGTTCTGAACGGCGAGCAGGTCTTTGAGTACAACATCCGTTGGTTTCACGTCCAGGCCCTCGTCGCCAAAACGCTGTTCGAGCAGACTCGTTATTTCCGCTCCAGACATTTCTTGCCCAGCGTTTGGCTGAACACCTTGATCGCTTTTCTCCTGGATTTGGCCAATTAGAAACATTCGATAGCCAGCATTGCCCGGAGCTACGCGCACCAGGTTCTCCTCGGACATGATCAGCGCGCCCTGGAGCAGCGTGTTGCCGAGCAGCCCTGCAATTTTGAAGCGATATGGTCGATCGTTATAAGTCAGCTCGAATTCGTATCCAATTTTTGGAGGCAGATGCAGTGCGTACATCGCGGTGTTCTTGTCGATGATGACCGGGATTGGGTCAGCGTTGACGACTTTGGGTAATTCGCTGGCCCAGGAAGAATCGAGGCAACGCCAGGGGTTTGGATCGACTCCGCCGGACCAGGCAAACTTGTCAACGTGGTCATCAAAGAAGTCAATCATCTGCCGCGATATGCCAAGCAATCGCGGTTGTGTGGCCTGGTAAAGATTTCGGCAGCTTGCATCGTCACCGCCGTGAACCCGAATTCCCAGAATGTCGACATCGTCAAGAAGCGGTGACTGATCGCCAAAAATTTCGATCCGGGTCGCCTCGTCGAAGAAATCATGGTGCAGCGCGCGATCCGATTCCGCAATCAATTCAAATCCGCCGGTCCCGGACTCTGTCGGAGCGATGCGAAACGCGCCGATGGCGACGATCAAGAATGTCGCAGATGCCATCAGACTAACGGTCAACGTACTTCGCCCCGGGTTCCTTGCCGCGGATCGCCACGCCAGACCGACGTCGTTCAACTGAAGGTTCGACGGGGCAATGGAACCTGAGTCTCGCAAGCTTCGCCGCAACCAAAGGAGAATCGATACCAGAATCGCTGCTCCACCGCCGAAGAACAGGCCGGCTTGCGCTTCACCGGACATAAATTGTGCTGCGACGAGCATAACCACTGCGATGGCTGCAAGTCGGACTGGCCATTTCGACTTACGCGGATCTGCAGCTGTCGAAATCTGAACGTCACTTGAACGACCGGTCAACAGACGAGTCGTATTTACCTTTTTCATACCGCGCAAACTGAACCAGACCACGGCCAGCGCAGTCAACAATCCACACATCAAACCGATAAAAAGAGTCGACGGCGTTACGTGCAGTCGCATGAACGGCGTCACTACGGCATCGATCCACCACGTGCGCAACCCGTGAAGCATCCTCGATGCGTACCAGACGCCGAGCGCGACGCCAGCAATCGAGCCCAACCCAGCCACGATCGAAGTTTCCATCAGACTCAAGTTGCGGATATCGCGACTGGTCCAACCGACTGCCGACAGAGTTCCGAGTTCCTTCAATCGCAGGTCGAGCCCCAATCTAAAGAGAATCGCAATGAGAGCGAGTGCAGACGCGATCAGAAAAAAGCTGAAACCAATGAACAGGAATTCGAACGGCGTGGTTCCTTTCGACGCAGAGAGTGCTTCGGCACGAATCGGGCGAAATTTAAAACCAATATCCGACTGGTTCGTCTGCAATCGTTTCGTTAGCTCGCGTGTCAGGTCATTCAGGTAAACCTTGTTCGCCGGCACGATGAATGACGTGTTCGCGCCGAAACGGCTGGCCCAGATTTCTTTTCCCGCCGCCAGCGGAATGTACGCCTTGGGAGTCGTCCGATGGTTTTCCCAGTATTCGTCGTCGGCGGGTTGGATGCGTTGTGAATCGAAAGGGAAGGGCGGGTCCCAGTCACTGATCGCCTGCTGATCGGTGACTCCCTCAACCGTTGGCGTCAGGTTCGGATCGTTGGCTCGAGTCGGTTTGGTTGTAAATTCCGCTGGCCTGCGGCGGCGAAACGGTTTCGAGGGTTCAGTCAGCGGAACGATGTGGCTGACTTTGAATGACGCCGCTGCTTCTTTCGCCTGGCCGTGAGTCGTTTCGGGTTCGAAGAATTTTACGTGGATGTTGTCG
>CALHZT010000094.1 GCA_938040995.1 uncultured Pirellulaceae bacterium
GCCTACTCGGGCGTCACTGCGATCATCTCTTCGCTGACAGCTTCGATCGCTGCGGCACTGATCGATTCTTTGCCTTCGGCAAAACCGATAAGCAATGCGAGATCGCACACGCTGTTGATATTGCGCGAAACACCCTGAGTGATCTCATGAACAAGATCCGTTGCACCCGGCTCGAAAATCGTTCGCGTCGCTCCGGCAGCCGTCATGCGGTGACTGATGTAGGATGCGGTTTCTTCCTGCGAAAATGGTCGCAACAGTGTACGGACGCCGATACGGTCTCCAAGTCCCGATGCGCGTTCGAGCTGAGTCAGCATGGCTGGCTGGCCGCTCAGAATCAGGCTCAGCTGTGGAATGCCCTGAGACTCGAAATTTAGCAGCAACCGAAGTGCTTCGAGGGTTTCTGCGTCACGCAGCAGATGAGCTTCGTCGATCACCACCACCGTATGGCAACCATCTCCTGTATTCTTCGCCAAAAAATCGCCGAGGACATTGATGCTTTCACTGATCGTCGTCGGCGGAGTCGCCAGGCCGGCGACTTGTGCAGCAAGGAAAGCGATCAGTTGATCGGCTGGCATCTGGGGAAAAACGATATGCACGCGAGGACGATACGCCTCGGGCAAGTTTCGCAAAAGCATGTCAATCAAAATCGACTTACCCAAACCCGATGCACCGGACAGCGCGGCGCCGCCACGGCGATTCTCCACCGTGTACTTGAGTTTCAGCAAAGCACCCTGATGAATCTCGCTCGGGTAGTACGATTCGGCTCGGGCACCATTCTCAAATGGTTGTGCCTGCAATTGCCAATACTGCTCGTACATGTTTGCTTCCTGCTTTGCGAATGTCGTTGGTCGATTTTGCCTGTTGCTCTACACCGAAGCCTGTTGGCTACGGTACGAGGCTCGAAGAAAAATTTTCGATGATGGCCACGTCGAGCATGCCTGATTTGGCCAGCCGGGAATTTACGTCTTCGAGTTGATCGTCGCTGGTCGTCCGAACATCCTGTACCACGATCGCGTTGTGCATCAGGGAGCAGATTGGTTGTTCAAACCAGTGATGAGCCGCTGTGAAGATTGGGCCGGTATCAACGATGACGATTTCGAACTGGTTGGCGAGTTCCTGGACAAGCTTCAGTGTTCGCGGAATGTCAGCCGTGCCTTCGGCGGCGGGCATGACGACCAGTTGATCATTGGTCGATGCCACGGCGGCTTCTTCGAATGGAATGTCGTTGTTGTTCCATCCCTGATTGAACGAGATGCCGAGCATCTCACCGATCGAATGTTGGTGGACATCGCCATCGACGAGGACGGTTGGCACGTTAAACGATGCTGCTGTTCTTGCCAGGCACAACGCGGCGGTTGTGGCGCCTTCGCCGCGTGAAAAACTGGTGACTCCGATTACGTTGCGACCTCGCCATGCCGCGTGAAGTAGTGGACGGACGACATCGGTAATCCGGTCCGCACATTTCGTGTACAGTCGCTCACAGGCGGATGGCCAGCGGAACCCGTCGACTTCCCATTCCGGAACCCATGTTGGCGCGGTGGTCTTGTTGGCCGGGTGGAAGGTTCCATGCCCGCGAATCGTCACAACTTCTTCGGCTGGCCCAGCCGGTTGTTGCAGCATCGCGGAACGCAAAGTCGCGTTTTGAAGTGTTCTGGCCGCGGTGGTTGCTCCAGTCGCGTCCGCAAAAGCCGACACATCGAAGTGCGGGCGCGGAACGGGAGATTCCGACGGCACGGCGGGATGCGCCTTGTGATTGCTGGCGATATTTTTCGGCAGCGGGATTTCCTGCGGACGCGGCATGCTCGGGCCGGCGACGACTTGCGACAATACTGGCCCCGATTTTGTGGCAGCATCAACGAAAGTGCGAGACGAGTCGACAGTAATGCCGTCTCCGTCCTCATGGATGCCGGCACGATTTTGCCGAACGCGTTGAGTTTCCCCAACGCTGTTTCGTGCATCCTCGTAGGCTTTGATAAATGCGTTGTCAGTTGCGCCCATGTGTCTTATCTCGGGAATTCCTGGATGATGCCGTTCAGTCGTGCCGATGCGTTTGGGTTTTCCTCGGGGTAAAGTCCGGGAAATTCCGTCGACGGGTACGCGCCCGGTACGCTCGGGCTGGTAGGAAGCGTGATCGCGGGCGCCGCCGTGGCGGCGTTCGCCGGATGTGGCTGGGAACTGTTCAGTCGCAATGGTTCGTCAAGTTGCGGGCTGTCGCCAGAATCTGGATTCATGAATATCGGCGTGAACCCACCAGCTCCAGAGCCATTATTGGTTCCATTCGCCGGTGCTGGCGAAAGGGCCGGCTGAATCGCCGGTGGCATGATCGAGTTGTTCGCGGCGCCACCGTTGAGTGGTTGTCCATCGCGAGTCGGCTGATTCGGATCGTTCGTCGCGGCGACTCTGGGTTGGAGCGGCTGCCCGTTGGGGCCCTGGATTTGCCAAACCGGTTCTGACGCCGTCGGTACGGGCGGCATTTTGACTCGCATATTCTTGGCAGCGAAGAGAATCAACGCGCCGGCAATGATCGTCCCGCCAATCTTGATGAGCACTTCCGTCCATCCAGCAGAGTCGGGACTGGGGACCGCTCGTGTCGCTGTCGCCAATTTTTTTGTTGCGGTTTTCGATGCCGGTTTCAAGCGACGGTCCATGCGTTCTTTCGCACGTTGCTTCGCAAGTTTGGCTCGCGCTGCATATTCTTCCCGCGTTTTCGGTGGCGTGATGCCCGGATCGATGCGGATATCGCTTTTCGAGCTGGTAGACGCTACGTCTTTTGTCGCAGGTTCTGACGCAGGAGGCGTTGGATAGGTTGTTGGCTCGCTGGCAACCGGAGTCGGCCGTGGCAACGATCGGCGACTGCTCGTAGTGAGCGAGCTTTTGTCGTATTCCGACGTGGTTGTATTCAGGGGGGATGCTGAGTCGGTACGATACGATCGCGTGCCCGGCGAAATCGGGCTCGCGGGTGGCGTTGTGGATGGCGCGAAAGTCGTCGTTGACGGTTGCGGAGCTGGCGACGTGGGTGGCGTGACGACGCCTGACGAGGCTTCTTCGCGACTTTCGATCGTCGATTCGGCAATCGAGAGTTTCGGTTCGGCACCAGCATGCGCCTGATCAACCCGGTACGAATCTTGCAGATTGGCTACGGCGTTGTCCGCAGTCGAATCGGGTTGCGCGGTTCCGCCGTCGACGTTCGGAAACTGAGCCAGTACCGATGGTTTTTGCGTGGCTTTGTCCTTGCGGCCGTTGCGTGACCGCAGGCGCCGGGGAAGCTTGGATTCTCTGGTGTGTTGGACCGGCGACATTGAGGACGCTTCCTATAAGGGCAAAGCGATCATTGGTTTGTAGCCCCATGACTCAAGTGTTTGCGGGAAGTTCCCACGGACTCGAGCGACAGACGTAGCTACATCTTTGGTTGATATCGGTAGGGACTGGAACGATCTTGAGCATTGCAGCAGCTGGGGACTGTGAACGGCCAAACGTGCGCCAGCGTTGAATGCATCGAAGCGGCGTGGCGAAGACAATGGATGGCGAAGGAATGCAAGAATCCTGGGCAATTGGAAACCCCCGGTTTTCGGGTGTCTTTCCCGACAGGGTGGCGGTCGTTTGCCTTGCGACTGCAGCGCCAGCAGGGAATACTATAGTCGCGAAAGAATACCCAAACGCTTTTAAACGAGTCTCATGTCTACAACGACCCAATCGAACAACACCGCCGCCCTCTTTGAAGCTCTCGAAAACCGTATCCTGATTCTGGACGGTGCGATGGGCTCCATGATCTATGGACTTGGGCTGACCGAGGAGGATGTCCGTGGCGAGCGATTCAAAGACTGGCACAAAGACCTCAAAAATTGCACGGACGTCGTTGGGCTGACAAATCCTGATGCGATCGTGGGGCTGCATCGGCAATACCTCGAAGCCGGCGCCGACATCATCGAAACGAATACTTTCAATGCCAGCCCAGTCGGACTTTCGGATTTTGATTTTCCAGAAGATATCGTTCACGAGATCAATCTCGCGGCAGCGGCCAATGCCCGCCGGGCAGCTGAAGAGTTCACTGCATTGACACCAGATCGTCCGCGATTCGTCGCCGGCTCGATCGGACCGACGGCTCAGCAGACGGCAATTTCTACGAAGGTCGAAGATCCGGCGTTTCGTGGTATCACGTTTCAGGAAATGGAAAAGTCGTATTACGCGCAGGTCGCGGCGCTTGTCGAAGGAGGCGTCGATATCCTGTTTCCCGAAACGGTGATCGACACGCTTAATCTGAAGGCCTGCCTGTTTGCCATCGCTCGCTATTTCGAAGAATCGGGCAATTCAGTTCCCGTGATGGTATCGGGGACCTTTGCTGAATCGGGCGCGACTTTTGTGTCTGGTCAAGTCGTGGAGGCGTTCTGGAATTCCGTGGCGCACTTCCCGATGATGAGCGTCGGCATGAACTGTGCCCTCGGCCCAGACATCATGCGATCGCACATCGAAGAACTTTCGAAGGTCGCGACGCCCTACATCAGTTGCCATCCCAACGCGGGTACGCCGAACGAGATGGGTGAGTTTGATCTCAAACCAGAACCGATGGCGGCCACCATCAAGGAATGGGCGGAAAGCGGTTGGCTGAACATCGTGGGCGGGTGCTGCGGTACGACTCCGGCGCATATTGCGGCCATTGCGGAAGCAGTAAAGGGTTGCAAGCCGCACAGAAAGAACGAGATCGAACCGTTGACTCGTTTGTCCGGATCGCTACCTCTGACGATGCGAGCCGACGCGAACTTCCTCATGGTTGGCGAACGGACGAACGTTACCGGCTCGCGGAAGTTTGCGCGACTTATTCGTGAAGAAAAATTCGAAGAAGCCATCGAAGTCGCCAGAGATCAGGTCGAGGGCGGTGCGGGCGTCATTGATATCAACATGGATGATGCCCTGCTGGATGGCGAAGCCGCGATGACGAAGTTTTTGCGACTGATCGCCGGCGAATCGGACATTAGCGCCGTGCCGATCATGATCGACAGCTCAAAGTGGTCGGTCATCGAAGCCGGTCTTCGCTGCGTTCAGGGCAAGGCGATTGTCAACTCGATCAGCCTGAAAGAGGGCGAAGAAGAGTTCCTGGAAAAAGCCCGACTGGTTCGCCGCTATGGTGCCGCCGCTGTGGTGATGGCGTTCGATGAAAAGGGGCAAGCGGTTGAGGCGGATGACAAAGTCCGCATCTGCAAACGGGCTTATGATCTGCTCGTTGAGAAAGTCGGTTTTCCGCCGCAAGACATCATCTTCGATCCAAACATTTTGACGGTCGCGACCGGGATGGAAGAGCATGACAACTACGCCGTCAACTTTTTCGATGCCACGCGCGAGATCAAGAAAGTTTGTCCCGGTGCGAAGGTGAGTGGTGGCGTTTCCAACGTCAGTTTCAGTTTTCGTGGAAACAATACAGTTCGCGAAGCCATCAATGCCGCGTTTCTGTATCACGCGATCGAAGCCGGCCTCGATATGGGGATCGTTAACGCCGGGCAGCTTGAAATCTATGAAGAGATTCCGAAAGACCTGCTTGAGTACGTCGAAGATGTGTTGCTGAATCGTCGGCCGGATGCGACGGACCGGTTGTTGGAATTCGCCGATACGGTGAAGGACAAAGGGAAGAAGGGGCGAGTCGAAAATCTGGAGTGGCGAGAAGGTACGGTCGAAGAACGGCTATCGCACGCACTCGTGAAGGGCATCGACAAGTACGTTGTCGAAGACACCGAAGAGGCCCGACAGAAGTACGATTATTGTTTGCAAATCATCGAAGGTCCGATGATGGATGGCATGTCAGTCGTTGGTGACTTGTTTGGCAGCGGCAAGATGTTTCTTCCGCAAGTCGTCAAATCGGCGAGGGTGATGAAGAAAGCCGTCGCGCACCTGATGCCATACATGGAGGAAGAGAAGGCAGCCGCCGGTCTGGAGAGCCAGAGTTTCCGTGGCAAGATTCTGCTCGCGACGGTGAAGGGCGATGTTCACGATATCGGCAAGAACATCGTTGGCGTCGTTCTCGGTTGTAACAACTACCAGGTGATTGACCTCGGTGTGATGGTTTCGTGCGACAAAATTCTCGAAGAAGCCATGAAGCACGAAGTCGACATGATCGGCTTGTCGGGCCTGATCACGCCCAGCCTCGATGAAATGGTTTACGTCGCCAAAGAGATGAAGCGGCTGAACTTTGAAGTCCCGCTTCTGATTGGTGGCGCGACGACCAGTGCAAAACATACCGCGGTCCGCATCGCGCCGCAGTACGACAATCCGATTGTCCACGTGCTGGACGCGTCACGAAGCGTTGGCGTCGTGGAGAACCTTCTCAGCGAAGAGTCGCGTGATGAATTCCTTGCGAAGAACGCCAAAACGCAGGAGCAACTGGTGGCTTCGTTTCAGGAACGAAAGCAGACACTGGTCCCTTATGAAACGGCAGTTGAAAAGCGGTTCGCGACTGACTGGGGCACTGTCCAGATCGATAAGCCATCATTCACCGGCGTGAAGATCCTCAAAGACATTCCGGTCAAAGAGATCGTTCCGTTTATTGATTGGTCGCCGTTCTTTATGGCTTGGGAGTTGAAAGGCAAGTATCCGAAGATTCTCAAGGACCCAACGGTCGGTGAAGCCGCCACAGAACTGTTCGATGACGCGCAGGCGATTCTTAATCGGATCCTCGATGAGAAATTGCTTGAAGCGCGAGCCGTTTATGGGTTCTGGCCGGCGGCTTCGCAAGGCGACGATGTGATTCTGTACAAGGACGAGTCGCGAAAGAGTGAATTGTGCCGCTTTCATATGTTGCGGCAGCAATGGGAAAGAAAAGGGCAGGACGACTTCCGCTCGCTCGCAGATTATGTCGCACCGGTTGATTCCGGTCGCGAAGATTACGTCGGCGCGTTTGCCGTGACGACTGGGCACGGAGTTGCGCCGCTCGTCGCGGAATACGAAGCCGACAATGACGACGTGAATTCGATCATGGTCAAAGCGATCGCCGACCGGTTGGCAGAAGCACTCGCGGAAAAGATGCACCAGACGGCTCGCGCGGATTGGGCTTATGGCGCGGCCGAGTCGCTATCGAACGAGGATCTGATTTCAGAGAAGTATCGCGGGATTCGACCGGCGCATGGCTATCCGGCTTGCCCGGACCACACCGAAAAGCGAACGTTGTTTGAATTACTCGACGCCGAAAAGAACGCTGGTATCGAGTTGACGGAGAGTTTCGCCATGATGCCTGCGGCAAGTGTCAGCGGATTGTATTTCGCTCATCCGGATGCAAGATATTTTGCGGTCAATCGAGTCGCGAAAGATCAAGTCGAAGATTATGCCAAACGCAAAGGCATGAAGCTTGCCGACGTGGAGCGATGGTTGGCGCCGAACCTTGGGTACGAAGCGTAATTTCGTGCGCGGCGTCGTTGCATGGGTAGGCTGGTACAAGCGGCGTTGTCGCGCTGATTTTTCAACTGGTGAACGCCGCGCAGTGCCGGCAACTGCAGCGTTTCAAGTTTTATTTCTCCAACCGCTTCCGTTGCCGGCACAGCGCGGCGTTGAGTCCCAGAAGTGCCATCCGCAATCGCCGCTTGTGCCGGCCTACAGACCTCCAGCTACCAACAAGAAAAGCCGCATGATAATTCATGCGGCTCCCCTTTTTGTGTTCAGCGATTATCGCCAGGTTAGTTGCCAGCCGACTGAGCGCGGATTTGCTCGTGCACGCCGCCCTGATTGTTCTCGGTGACCGTCTTTAGATTGCCGTGTTCCACGCCGGTGATTGAGTTCCGCCAGACGTAGCCTTCTTCGAAACCGGTGACTTGACCATTCGCACCGTAAACTGGGCGTCGAACCCAACGCTTCGTTCCATTGTGCTCGCTGGCAGCGCGACTCGGATCGTAGTAGGTGTTGTTGATTTGTTCGTTCTGGGTATCGATTCCGCCGGTGTGAGGATTGATGCCCTTGAAGCGATTCTCAGACACATGCTGCGGGTGGGACGACCACTGCGTGCCGTGCGGTGGCCAAGTCGTTTGAGGAGGATGCACTGGGTAAGGATGCGGTTGGGGTTGTGGCTGAGGGTGTGGATAGGGGCCTGGTTGCGGGCCCGGTTGTGGATGTGGCAGCGGGTAAGGCAACGGTCGAACATTACAAGGAGGTTGAATCCAGCGTGGCGGTTGTGTTTCCTGAATTGGTGGCGGGTTTGTGCCGTAAATTGGTGGTGGGTTTGTGCCGTAGATTGGAGGTTTGCCTTGCGTTGGAGGCGCAGTCACGTGTCCGCCCTGGACGGTGACACCGCCAAAGGCCGCGGACAGTCGTTGGGCTTCGGCAGTTGCGATCATGGCGACGCATGCAAGTAGCGTCGCTGTCAGCAAGGTGGTTTTAGTCTTCATCGTTGGCTCCGTCAGTTTTGGGTTGTGTGTTGTTGCTGCGGGATGTGTTCCGTGTTGCCTCTCATTTGCGTGGGCATGGCTGGTGTTACAGCGACTTGGGAAAAAATGAGCCAGAAAATGGGTTCGCCGTACGTCGCAGCTGCCTTTTGCGTTGAAACCGCTGCTTTTGTGGTTGTTTGACGGCTTGTCCGGCGGTTAAACCAACCTACGATGACTTAGGTACAACGCGTGTTTGGTGGCTGAGAATGCGGGCGGGAACAACGATGCGACGATTTGCAACGATAATTGGGTTCGTCACGGCAGTTTGCCTGGTGGCCACCAGGTTGCCTGCGGAAACGGAATCCGTGAACGTCGCTACCGGATTCAGGCTGCTCACGGAAAAATCGTATCTACCTGGTGACTTTGACCAGGAGGCGTTCGATAACGTCTGGCAAGCGTGGCCAAAGAAGCTCAAGGCCAAGGCGGAAAAGGCGACTCCCGAAGAGCGACGGGCAATGGCCTACGATCGCTACGGACTTACGACTCGGCCCGGCGATGATTCAGGGCGGCCGTTGCAATACGTTGTCCGACCAGATGGTATGTGGACGATGAACTGTTTCTCCTGTCACGGCGGGACGGTTGCGGGGCAAGTCATTCCTGGTTTGCCTAATGCAAACTTTGAACTCGAGACGCTGACCGAAGAAATTCGGCTGACCAAGCTTCTCATGAAAAAGCCGCTGACGAGAATGGATGTTGGCCAGCTTGCCGTTCCGCTCGGCACCAACCGGGGGCTGACGAACGCGATCATGTTTGGCGTCGGGTTGATGGCTTATCGGGACAAAGATCTGAATATCGTTCCGAACCGTCACCCGCCCATGATCAATCATGATGTGGATCCTCCGCCATGGTGGAACTATTCGCGGCGACCTCGCATTTATATTGATGGTTATGCAGAACGCGGAGCCCGTGGGTTGATGCCGTTCATGATGGTTCCGGAAAACGGACCAGACCAGTTTCGCGAATGGGAAAGCGACTTTGAAAAGATCTACGATTACATCATGTCGCTCGAACCTCCAAAGTATCCGTTCGAAATTGACGAGCAGCTTGCTGTAGCTGGCAAAGTCGCTTTTGACGCCAATTGTGCCGAGTGCCACGGGACGTACGGTGACGATGAAACTTATCCGGGTCGAATCGTTCCCATCGATAAGATTGGTACGGATCCTGTTCGGCTGACCGCGCTGACTCCTGAAAATCGAAAGGGCTACGGCGAAAGTTGGTTCGCCCATTACGGCAAGCAGAAGACAATTCACGAACCGGAAGGATACCAGGCTCCGCCGCTTAATGGGGTTTGGGCTTCGGCTCCTTATTTTCATAACGGTGCAGTGCCGACGCTGTGGGATGTTCTTAATCCGTCGAAGCGTCCCGACGTCTGGCGTCGATCTTCTCGCCCGTTTGACGAAGAGAACGTTGGGCTAAGCATTGACCGACTGGAAAAGATGCCAAGAAAACTTCTCTCGAAGCGTGCGCGCCGTCACTATTTCGATACGAACCGGTTCGGGAAAAGCAACGCTGGTCATGATTACCCTGATTCTCTCAATGCCGAAGAAAAGCGCGCGGTGCTGGAGTATCTGAAAACGCTGTAAAAATCCCGGCTGGATCTTGGCTTTCTGTTGGCCGCTTCCATGCACGATCGCCCGCGAAAGTGTCTAGCTGCTGGTTCCCCCGATTGGTGCATCGTTGACACCCCGGACCGAAACCGTAACGATTTAGGTACTGAATTTACCGACGAACCGCATTTCAAGCGGTCCAGATAAAATTGCGAAGGAAAGAAGACGATGACGACTCAATTGGAAGCCGCCCGAGCCGGACAGATAACGCCCGAAATGGAGTTCGTCGCGAAGCGTGAAAGTCTGACGCCGGAGCTGATTCGTGACGAAGTCGCGATTGGTCGGATGGTCATTCCCGCGAACAAGGTTCACGCGGCAGGGCGACTCGAGCCAATGGGGATTGGCATCGCTTCGAAATGCAAAATCAACGCAAACATCGGCAACTCTGCCGTGACGAGTAACGTTGAGGAAGAACTGCAAAAGCTCCACATGGCCGTTCATCATGGTGCGGACACCGTGATGGATCTGTCTACGGGCAACGACATCGACAATATCCGCAAGGCGATTATTGAAGCCTCTCCAGTTCCGATTGGAACGGTGCCGATCTACCAGATGCTCGAAGAGCTCGGTGGCGAGATCGAAGAGATGAACATTCAGCACTTCCTCGACATGGTCGAGCACCAGGCCAAGCAGGGTGTTGACTATATGACGGTCCACAGCGGCGTCTTGCTGGAGCACCTACACCTGGCGATGAATCGTGTCACGGGCATTGTCAGTCGCGGGGGATCACTCATCGCGAAGTGGATGATGGCTCATCGAAAGCAGAATCCGCTCTATACCCACTTCGAAGACCTCTGCGACATCATGCGTGAATATGACGTCACGTGGAGTCTGGGTGACGGTTTGCGACCCGGCTCGATCGCCGACGCAAGTGACGAAGCCCAGTTTGCCGAACTGGATGTTCTCGGCGAATTGACTCAGCGCGGTTGGGACAAGGGAACACAAGTCATGGTGGAAGGGCCTGGTCACATTCCGATGGATCAGATCCAGATGAACATTGAGCGTCAGATCGAAGTCTGCAAAGGTGCACCGTTTTACGTTCTCGGTCCACTCGTCACCGACGTTGCTCCCGGTTACGACCACATTACCAGTGCGATTGGCGCTGCCATGGCCGGTTGGCATGGTGCCGCGATGCTTTGTTACGTGACTCCGAAAGAGCACCTCGGATTGCCCGATAGCGAAGACGTGAAGCAAGGCGTAATTGCCTACAAGATTTCGGCGCATTCAGCCGATGTGGCTCGTAAACGAGTCGGAGCTCAGGACCGTGATGATGCGCTGTCCAAAGCCCGTTTCGAATTCGACTGGAACGAGCAATTCCGACTGTCGCTCGACCCCGAGACGGCTCAACGATATCACGACGAGACGTTACCGCAGGATACTTTCAAGAGCGCGCACTTCTGTAGCATGTGCGGTCCGAAATACTGCTCGATGAAGATTACGGAAGACATTCGTGAGATGGCAAAAGCAGGCAATCTGTCGCTAAACGAAGTCGTTCAGATCGAAGAGTAGGCGCAAAGAGTCGGCGAAGACTGGCGTCCTTGGTGATCTTTGCTTGCTTGTCGCTCGCTATAGCGGGCCAGGTTCAATGCGTCCCGAAGGGCCAGTACAACCCCTGCCGGTGGCTTCACCACCGGCAATGGATCGGTCGCCACTTTCGTGGCTGATCGCGGGTGAAGTCAGTCACGTAAGGATCGTTCGAGAAATTACTGCCTGATCTTCCTCCGTCTTTCCCGCGCAGGCGGGAATCCATTGAATCGGCTTGGCTTTTTGATGCAGGAAAAGACATTGAGCGTTAATAGGCTTCGAGTGGGTCCCCGCGTTCGCGGGGAAGACGGCCATAGGCGCCTTTGGCCGTCCATTGAGTCGTCATGAATCGGAGATTCGACACTAATTGATCGAACGATCCTAAGCCGCTTTCAGTTCGCTTTTTCAGACGAATCCGACGTCATCGCCACCGCATCGAACAGATGAGCGAATTTGCCAAGGTTGTTGTTCTCCAATTGGCTCGCCGAAACGAATCGTAAGG
>CALHZT010000095.1 GCA_938040995.1 uncultured Pirellulaceae bacterium
GTCTTTCCCTGCATCAAAAAGCCAATCCGATGCAATGGATTCCCGCCTGCGCGGGAAAGACGGAGGAATCTCCGTTCATGACGACTCAATGGACGGCCTATGGCCGTCTTCCCCGCGAACGCGGGGACCCACTCGAAGCGTATCAACGCTCAATGTCTTTCCCTGCATCAAAAATCCGATTCAATGGATTCCCGCCCGCGCGGGAAAGAAGGAGAAAGATCAGGGAGTAATTTCTCGAACGATCCCAAGTTTGATTCGACTGCTCTTTTTGTCACGTAAGTTACGGTTGCGCCACGCAAAAAGCGCCAAACAAAAAACCACAGAAAAATTCTTTTCATCGCCGACAGCCTTCTTGTTGTCGGCTGGCATCTGAATACCAGGTTCCGTTTAGCTAAATGTTTGGCTAAATCGCTGAACGCTGCGAATGCTGGCTTTTGAACTGTTCCAAGTCATTTTTTTCAAAATTTGACAACGATTCTTTGCCCGGTTAGCATCCTCAACAGGCTCACGTCCTACCATTCGTGCGCCCAGGAACAACGGAACAGAAGAATTCGGAACAGTTTGTAACGCGCTGAAGAGGCAAATTCGCGCGTTTCTCGGCGCAGATTTTGCGCTGCGATTCGCGATTTTGTGCGCACAATGGGACTTTTGGTGGCGTTCGCCATCGATAGTTCTTATCGATGCGCGTCCTCTTGCTGTCGTTCGACAGCACTTGCGCCACCGCTGACTTGTTTCGGAACAGCGGAGTCTTCACGTGAGACAGAGGCATATACCAGCCAACCAGACAGGCATTGCACGTGCTTTGACGGTTGAGGAAGTGATTGCGCATCATCGGTGCGTCGCTATTCGCGACGGGCGTGTTGATCATGCCGTCGCATGGTGTTTGCTTCGAGGATCACATTTCTTTGAGATTGCGAAGACGCAGCGACTTTCCTTTTTGTCGCAGCCGCAGTTCCTGTTTCACAGCCACGGGTTGAGAAAGCCCAACGTGTGGAACTTGGTCACTCGCATTACCGCCGGATTTGTTGCGTGTGCAACAAGTCGGTATCGGTACTTATCAACGCGAGTTGTCATTCGTAGAGAGAACTAGGGATATGAAGTCAAATTCACGAAAACGTCGAAGTCGGGGATTGAAAAGGCAACAGAAGAAGCGCGCCGCCCGTATGCGGTCCGCGACCAATCTGTCGCTTGAGCCACTGGAGGTTCGGAATCTGCTTACCGCTGTGATACCGGTAACTCTCGATTCCGACGATCTGTCTCCGACGTTGCGGGCATCGTTCGAACAGGCTTCGGACCTCAGCCAGTACACGGCGACAGAACTTGCGAACACCGACCAATGGGTCGCGAGAATCGGCGACAATGGTTCCCAGATCGGACTGGCTTCGGTGCTCGAGCTGACGACCAGCGACCTGTTCGCACCCGACTATATCGACGATACGTACATCTTCTCCGCAAGTGCAACGGACGTAGATGTCATATCGACATTACAAAACAACAGCACGGTGGACTACTTTTACCCGCTGGTGGAAAACCGCTACGTCACCAAAGCGACGCCCAATGATCCACTGTTCTCGGATCAGTGGCACCTGTTCAATTCGGGACAGAGTGGTGGTACGCCCGGCGAAGACGCAAGAGTCGTCAGTGTCTGGGATCAGTTCACGGGGACTGGTGTCGTCATTGGTATTGTGGACGACGGCGTTGAATCCACTCACCCTGACCTCGCTGACAACTATCGTGGCGACCTTAGTTTCGACTATGTCGCAAATGACGATGACCCGAATCCTCCCAATCCGGAAGACGGACATGGAACGTCGGTAGCGGGAGTCGCCGCAGGTGTTGGCAATAACGACTTGGGCATCACAGGTGTTGCGTATGACGCGGAAATCGCTGGCATCCGTTTGCTGCCATCGATTGATGACTTTGGCGGGATCAGCGACTTGCAGGAAGCCAACGCGCTGAATCATGCCGCTGGGCAGATCGACATTTACAATAACAGCTGGGGACCTGTCGACGGGTTCGACTGGTTTGACGCTCCGGGACCGTTGCTGACAGCTGTCCTTGAACAGAATGCTCTGGAACGGGGCACGGTTTACACCTGGGCCGGTGGCAATGGCCGCGAAGCGAATGACAACTCCAACTTTGATGGATATGCCAATTCGCCGTATACGCTTGCGGTAGCTGCGATCAATGATGACGGAGAGCAGACTTTCTACTCCGAGCCGGGAGCCAACATCTTCGTTGCGGCTCATTCGGATGGCATTGACGGCACTGGAATTACAACAACCGACATTACTGGCACCGGCGGAGACAACACCGGCCCGTTTGATGGCGACCCACTGGAGGATACCGACTACACGTCAACCTTCGGCGGAACGTCGTCAGCCACACCTGTCGTCTCTGGTGTTATTGCATTGATGCTCGATGCAAATTCGTCGCTTACTTACCGGGATATTGAACACATCCTCGTCCGGACTGCGAGACGAAACGATGAGTTCGATAACGACTGGACTACGAACGCAGCCGGTCACGACATCAACCACAAGTACGGGTTTGGTGCGATCGATGCGTTGCTGGCGGTTGAGACAGCCAGGAACTGGAATAACGTCAACGACCAGACGATCCTCGACTTTGGCGAGACGGAAGTCAATCAAGCCATTCCCGAAGACGGAACTTCCCTGTCATTCGATATCGACGTTCCTGAGTTCGACGCGGATGGAAACAGCATCGCTGACTTCCGTATTGAACATACGCTGCTGGACTTTGACGTGGATCATGCATTCGGTGGCGACCTCCTCGTCACGCTGACGTCGCCCTCCGGGACGACATCCGTTCTGACGACTCCACACAACGACGCGACCTCACCTAACGGTTTTCAGTTCTCTTCCGTTCGCAACTGGGACGAAAGCCCTGTCGGAACATGGGTGCTCAATGTGTCTGACGTATTCGCGGAAGACAACGGTCAGCTGGAGAGCATTCGTCTGTCGCTAACCGGTTCGGTAGGATCGCCGAACAACGAACCAGTCACGGTTGGCAACACAGGAATCATTTCCGGAGTCGTATTTGACGATGCGAACGCGAATTCGTCGCAGGAAGCAAGCGAAGAAGGTCTTGCCGACCGAATCGTCTTCCTGGATGCCAATGACAATGGCCAGTTCGACAACAACGAGCCATTCACCCAGACAACGGGCAATGGTACGTACATCTTCAGTGGACTTGCAGCCGGGACTTTTAACGTTGGTCTCGCCTGCTCCGACGGGTTCAACACGACGACTCCCGCGATGGGAACGAACACGGTGTCGCTGAGCGACGGCGAATTTTCATTCGGCAACGACTTTGGCGATTCGATGGACGGCAGCTCCTGCAATGCAGCTACGGAAATCGTCGGAAACGTTTTCGAAGATCTCGACGGCGACAATGTTCAGGATGACAACGAAGAGGGAATCGAAGGCATGATTGCCTACCTCGACCTGAACGACGATTGCATCATCGGTCTGGGCGAACCAGCGGGTTTCACCGATGCGAACGGAGAATTCCGCATTCGCGATTTGACGCCCGGAACATACACCGTTCGACTTGCCCCAGAACCGGGGCGGCCGATGGATCTGCCTTGCAATGGCCTGACGGTTCAGGTTCTCGAGAACGGTTCCGTTGTTGGTTCGGCTCTTTCATTCGGGCTTGGATCGAACTTTGACAATGGAAGCAACCCGACAGCTCAACATGGCGTTGTCCCCGGATTCCATCTTGGTGACGCCAATCGCCTTGACGACGGCGTGTTCTTCGTCAGCGGCATCCACCCTGGGGAGACGGAACAAGCCATCATTTTTGCCGAACAACTTTCGGTTTCCCGCGGCTACCTTCACGGCTGGATTGACTTCAATGGCGATGGCGACTGGAACGATGCCGGAGAGCAGATTTTCCAGAACCGGCGACTGGACGATGGCCAAAACACCCTCGACTTCGTCGTTCCGGCCAACGCTGGCCCTGCCGGTCTTGCGAGATTCCGCTGGGCGCTTGAGCGTGACCTCGGACCGACTGGAGATGCACTGGCTGGCGAAGTCGAAGATTACTTTGTCTTTATCCCATCCGATGGTGACACCGGCCTGCGTGCTGCGGACGATACGGCTTCCGTAGACGAGGGAAGTGCCATGACGGTGATTGACGTTCTCGCCAACGACTTTACCGGACCTCTCGGTGGATCGTTGACGATCGAAAGCGTCTCAAGCCCGACTTCGCAAGGCGGCACCGTGGCAATCGTCGACGGAATGGTTCAGTACACACCGGCAGCAAACTTTGCTGGCCAGGACACGTTCACCTACACGGTGATTGACGGGCTGGGCGGTTCCGCGACGGCAACGGTGACCATCACCGTTCAGTTCCCGGTTGCGATTGACGATCAGTTCCTTGTCTCCGTCGGCTCGACGAACAACGTTCTTGACGTCCTCGCGAACGACCTGGATGCACCTGGAGGAACGACGCCGGACGATGAGTTTACGATTATCGAGGTCGGTGCGACTGACGATGGTGTCGCGACGGTGACGGCGGACGGAATGAACATCCTGTTCACACCGAATGCCGGATTTACGGGCGTGACGACATTTGAATACACGATTCAGGACCGCTTCGGCGGCACATCGGTCGGTCTGGCAACCGTCACCGTTCAGGATGAGCAGCCGATTGTTCGCCTGAGCGTCGAAGTCACCGACTTGAGCGGCACCCCGATTGGCGAAGTCAACATCGGTCAGCAGTTCCAGATTCGCGGATTCACCCAGGACTTGCGAGACAATCCGCAGGGCGTCTTCAGCGCGTACTGGGACGTAACGTTTGCAGATTCCGATGCAATCACGCTCGATGAGAACATTGTCTACAGCGCGACTTACTCAAACAATCAGGAAGGCAACTTCGGTCGCGGAATCATTGACGAAGTCGGTGCAGTCGCCAGTTCGACCACACCGATCGGTGGCGGGCGATTCTTGATGTGGACCATTACGGCCACTGCGACGGGAGCCGGCACAATCGACTTTAATGGCGACCCCGCAGACATTCTTCCGATCCACGAAACAACCGTTTACGGACTGAACAGTCCGGTGCCTTCGCAGCTAATCGACTTTGAGGGCGATTCGGTGAGTGTCATTCTGGTTGGTGCCGTTAGCGACACCGCGACTGTCGTCGAAGATTCGTCGAACAACCGCATCGAAGTCCTGGCAAATGACATGCCTCCATCGGGCGCCGGACCTTTGACGCTGGAATCGGTGAGCGATCCGGACAACGGAACGGCAACGGTGGACGGTAGTGAAATTCTCTACACACCAACAGCCGACTTTACCGGAACGGACACGTTCACGTATATCGCACGCGACCAAAATGGCGTTGAGTACACGGGAACCGTTTCCGTCAACGTATCCAACATCAACGACGACCCGAATGCAATCGCAGACACGGTCGAAATCATTTTCAATTCGCTGAACAACACGATCAACGTGCTCGCAAACGACACGTCGACTCCGGATCCTGCCGAAGACCTGATTATCACTGCCGTTGGTGACAGCACACAGAACGGAACGGTAACAATCGCGGGCGATCAACGCAGCGTGATTTACACACCGCCAGTCGGATTCATTGGCTCGGACCAGTTCACCTACACGATCTCTGATCAAAACGGGGGAACAAGCCAGGCGACGGTAACTGTAGACGTTGTCGAGCAGGCATCCGAGCAGCTCGCCGCGTTCATATTCGATGTGACTGACCTGAACGGGAACCCGTTGGGAATGATCGAAACAGGTGAACAGTTCCGCGTCGAAGTTCTGGTTCAGGATTTGACGGCAGACGCACGGGGCGTATTCTCGGCGTACCTCGACGTGCTTTACAACAGCACGCTGGTATCGTTCAACGGCCCGATCGACTTCAACGACTCGGTCTACCCATCTGCCCAGAAAGGCGACTTTAGCGTCCCGGGCGTAATTGACGAGTTGGGAGCAGTCGATGGAATTGCGTTCCTCAACACCGGCGATCCAGTACTGCTCGCCACGTTAACGTTCACTGCAAATTCGACTGGTACTGCCGAGTTCAATGGCGATCCGGCTGATCTCATTCCGCCGAACGAAACGGTTCTGTTCGGTTCGAGTGACATCGTTCAACCCAACGAGATGACATTCATCTCCGACTCGATCACTATCGTCGGTCCGAACAGCATTGGGCGAACATTCACCAACATGAATTCACCAACAGACGTCAACAGAGACGGCTTCGTCACACCTGTTGATGCACTGTTCATCATTAATGAGCTCAACTTCAACGGTGCACGTGAACTGCCACCGTTCGATTCGACGAGATCTTCGAGCACCGACTCGATGATCGACGTGAATGCGGATGGCTGGCTGTCACCGATCGACGCGTTGCTCGTCATTAATGATCTGGAAAACCAAAACACTGAGACGGAGCCCGCGCCTCTATCTGCGTCCAGTGATGATGGCAGCTTGACGGTCGGAGTTGGAGCGGAACTTTCGCCAGAATCGACAACCGGAAATCAGAATTCCGGGTCGGTGGTGGTGTCAAACGAGACAACGCACGACACAGAAACTGAAGCTGAAGCTGAAGCTGATTCGACGAACGCGGAACGGGATGCTTACTACGCAAACCAGTTCGCACAGATCGACGATTCAGATGAGGAGTCTCGCGACAAAAGCGATTGGTTAAATGACCTGTTCGCTGGTGACTGGGAAAGTTACCTGTAGACAGGAATTAGTCGGACAGTAACAAGAGTTAACTCAAGGCTGGATTTTGATAGTTTTCTGTCTGGGCACCGGCATTCGCCGGTGGCGCCGGACGAGAATATAAAATCCAAAGTTTCGGGCAAATCCGGAACAGGAGAAATCTGATGGCAAAAGGTGGAAACAAACATCTATCTGCTAAAGCAAGGCGCAAACGACTGGATCAACGGAAGACCAGTATTCGCAAGAAGCAATTTTCGCTCGAACCGCTGGAACCAAAGGTTCTGTTGGCGGCAGACGGCCCGCGACTGGTAAGCGTCAGCCCCAATGAGGGCGGCTTGCTGACTCAGGGCTCGACGCTCAACATCGCGCCGAACGACCTGACGTTCACGTTTGACGACGCCCAGACTATTGACCCGGATACGGTCGGCGCAATTCAGATCTTCCGTGACAATGTCGAAGTCGTGCCTGGTTTTATTGGTATCGGTGCATCGCCGAACGAAGTCGTCGTCCGGTTTGCGGAAACGCTTACAGACGGCAACTACTCGGTTCGTGTCGGCAGCAATCTGGCGAACGATTGCGGAGCTGGTTTCTCTGGAAGTATCAGCGGCAATTCCAACATCAGTTTCTCACTCGACCTCGGAGCTCAGGTCGTTTCGGTGGTGCCGCAGCCCATCGTGAGATCCGGTAATGGCCTGACGCAGGCTCGCAATCAGATCGAAGTCTACTTCAACGATGACGATCTTGCGGACAATACGTCAGCAGCAGAAAACCCCGGTTTCTATCAACTTGTATTCACCAACGACACGGCAACGAACACGGACGATGTGGTCTACCTGCCAACCAACGTTGCGTACGACGCAACGACGGATAGCGCGACCCTGACTTTTGCCAGTAACCTGGACCAGCTTGGTTCTGGCAACGGCACCTTTCGACTGAGAATTGGTGACAGCAGCCCATTGCCGCTGGCACCCTTCGAACGAATTCCTTCTGCCGATCCGGGCGACACCTATGACGAGGCTCACAATCTCGGTCCGATCGCGACTCGCAGTCAGTTGATCTCCGGTTCGATCGACGCGATGCCGATCAACATCACGCTGCCGGGCTCGAATGACGATCCGGGCAACAGGGACCTGCTGACTCTCAACGGAGTCGGTGATGTCCAACGAACCGCCGACGTGATCGATGGTATCACCACCATTGCGTACAACTTCCAGTCGCAAATTGGATTTGATCCGTTTGGGAACCCTCTGTTCAACCTGATTACCGAAGCCCAGAAGGAACGAGCCCGCGAGGCCTTCGAGCTCTGGAGCAATTATCTTGGTGTTGAATTCGTAGAAACTTCTTCGTCAGGTCTGTTGATCTCGACTGGCGACATGCGGGCAATCAATCCTGACGAGACTACCGGGCCAAACGATGGCGTCATCTACGCCGTCGAGGAAGATCCGTCGTTTGAATCCGGCAGACTGATTCTCGACAACGCGGAAGCGTGGTATAGCGAGCGGGGAGACAGCCCGAACTTCAACCAACAGGGCTATTTCCGAAGCGTGATGGCCGGGATTGGCAACCTGCTTGGCCTCGGCTCTTCGGACCATCTTCATCAAGCCGTCATTCAGTCAACAGCGCCCCGGGCGCCTTTCGATATCTTCCAACCTTCGGAAGGCATCTTCCCGACTCCGATTGATATCACACACGGGCAGTTTATCCACCGACCTGACAGTGTCGACGTGGACCTGTACCGGTTTGAAGTAACCACGCCTGGCCTGTTCACTGCAGAAACGTTTGCCGAACGCCAGGAAGACGCCAGCCTGCTGGACTCTGCGTTAAACCTTTACGCAGAGAACGAAGACGGCGATCGGGTACTCATCGCGAGTAACGACGACTACTTCAGCGAAGACTCGCGATTGCAGCTGGACCTCGAGAACGGCGTCTACTTCCTGGGCGTCAGCTCGACGGGTAACAGCCAGTACAACCCGAACGTCGAAGGCAGCGGCTTTGGCGGAACAACGCAGGGTGCATATGACTTGAGGATGCGAGTCGTACCCAATGTCGAGAATACGCTAATCGACGCCACTGGCACTTCCTTCGACGGCGATGCTGACGGAGTCCCCGGCGGCACGTACAACTTCTGGTTTCGGTCGGGCTCTGCAGAGAACACCATTTTTGTTGACAAGTCGGCGGCTGGTGGTGGAAACGGTGGTCTCGGATCGCCGTTCAACCAGATTGATACCGCGTTGGCAGCCGCTCAACCTGGCGACATCGTCCGCATTCTCGGAAATGGTGGCGCCGACAACAATTTGTCTACAGTCGCCGACAACATTCCGTACCAGATCGGGTTCGACACCATCAACCAGGTAACACCACTGGCTGACGGAGCAAGCGTGATTGTGCCACAAGGCGTGACAGTCATGATTGACGAAGGCGCCGTTCTCAAGTTCAACCAGTCAGCAATTCTCGTTGGAAGCTCGTCTGCATCCGTGGACCGGTCTGGCGCCGCCCTACAGGTACTGGGAACACCCGAAAACAGCGTCTTCTTTACGTCGATCAACGATGATGAAATTGGCCGCGACACGAACAACCTGACCAACAATGGTCGCAGTGGTGACTGGGGTGGGATCAAGTTCCGCAATGATGTGGACAAGGAAGAAGGTCGATTCACGGACGAGTCTGCCGGCAATTTCATCAACTATGTCAATCACGCTGACATGCGCTTTGGCGGAGGTCTCGTCACGCTTGACGGGATTCAGGCACCAGTCACGCCGATCGACATGGACACGGTGCGTCCGACAATTTCGTTCAACTCGATCACGCAGAGCAGTGATGCTGCCATGGCAGCCAACCCGGACGCGTTCGAAGAAACAAACTTCAACACGTTTGAGTTCCAGTCGACTCCGTTCACATCTGACTACACACGAATCGGACCGGACATTCACGGCAACCGCCTGACCGACAACTCCATCAACGGCCTGTTTGTCAGAATCAACACCGGTGCAGGAAGTGTCAGGGAAGAACTGACCGTCTCAGGTCGCTGGGATGACACCGACATCGTACATGTTCTCGCGGAAAACATGACAGTCCGGGGCGGAGTTGGCGGCCCGCAGGGTGTGCCGATCAATACAAGTGCAAACATTCCCGTTGAACAACGATTCCGCATGCAGGCGAATCTCGACGGGTCACTGGCAATCGATCCGGGAATCATCGTAAAGTCCGATGGTGCCAGAATCGAGGCAGGGATCGGTGCACAGATCATCGCCGAAGGCACAGTCGAACAGAACATTATCTTCACGTCGATCGATGATGAACGATTTGGAGCCGGCGGGACATTCAATACTCCCAACTCGACAGATGTTGGCAGGGCAAGTGCCGGCGACTGGGCGGGGATCTACTTTGACCTCACCTCGTCTGGCAGTCTCGACCATACCGTCGTCGCTTACGCTGGTGGAGTTACAAGAATCGAAGGCACAACGACTTCGTTCAATCCAGTCGAGATCCATCAGGCCGAAGTTCGAATTGCCAATAGCCTGTTCGAAGCCAACCTGTCCGGCGTCGGCGCTGGCGGAAGTTCAAACCGGGGTGGACGAGGTGCCAACTACCCTGGGGCCATTTTCTCACTCGGTTCCCAACCTGTCATCGTGAACAACATCATTCAGGGCACACTCGCGACTCCCGCTGAGTCGCTTCAGAATGGTGGCGGGCGTGGACCAGCAATTAACGTGGATCCCAACTCCCTCGACCATCGTGAACTTCGCGATTACGGACGGTCTACCGGGCGGCTGGACCGGTTCTCGCAGTACGATTCGAATCAGGGCGCGTTGATTCGTGGCAATCGACTTGGCACCAACGACCTGAACGGGATGGTGGTTCGTGGAGCGACCATTTCGACGCAGAGCGTCTGGGATGATACGGACATCGTACACGTCGTCTTCGATACGATTCATGTCCCCAATTTCGAACACTTCGTCGGCCTTCGCCTGGAAAGTAGCGCGGACGAAAGCCTGGTAGTCAAATTCTTCGGCGACGATGCAGGGCTCACAGCGACAGGTGATCGTGGCGATATCGTTGATCGCATTGGCGGAAGTGTTCAAGTCATTGGACAACCGGGCAATCCCGTTGTGCTCACTTCACTTACGGATTCGACAGTCGGTGCAGGCTTCGATCCGGCGGGCAATTCCCAGACGGGTACCGATGGCGGTCTTGTGGTCCAGCGCACCCAGCCCGAGGGAACATTCTCGATTGATTATCAGTTTGGTCCCACGTTGGCAAATCGACCCGACATCATCGATGCACTTGAGAGGGCCGCCCAGTTCTGGGAAAGCCGACTGGAAGACCCCGTAAACGTTGTTTTCGATGCCGAGATCAATGCACTCGATGGAACAACGGCTGGTCAGGCGTCCGGCTCTGTCGTTGCTTTACCCTACGCAGCAGTTCGCGATCGACTTATCGCGGATGCCCGGCCGCACGAGCAGTACGTCGAGGGACTGCCTGAACTCGCCAACCTTACCGCAACCTTCCCTGCCAACTCCAACCCTGCTGACGCGTTCGAGTTGAGCAGCAACCTGGTTGTCACTTACGGGAACGCAAAAGCGCTTGGCTTCGATCCCGCCATCCTTCCTGTCGTGCCGTCCCAGTTCGATGCGAATATTTCCATTGATGGCTCGATAGATATTGATGTGGATACGGATGCCAACCTCGCTTTCGAAGTCATGATTCATGAAATTGGGCATGCCCTCGGATTTACAAGTTCTGTCGAACAAGTCGGCAATGCAGGTGGCGAAGTCCTGCTGACGCCGCTCGATTTGTTCAGGTTTGAGCCAGGCGATGGCGGTGAAGACTTTACGAATAGTCCGCGCGTGCTCGACCCGACGCTGGAACATGTGTTCTACGACGGTGGGGTTTTCAACCCAAGTGGCATTCCAATTACCGACATTGCGATTGGCGATGTACCGCTGTCGCGTGGAGTCGACTCGGCCGATGGTGACCAGGCAAGCCATTGGCGTGACGAAGAAGACCTGGGCGGTATCTACATTGGCCTGATGGATCCGATCACCGGTGGCTCATTCACGTCACGCGACGCTCGTGGATTCGACGTGATTGGCTACGACGTTGTCCAGGGGGAAGGAACCCCGGGTGAATGGCGAGGGCTGGTGATCGACGAATTGGCGAACAACCGCAATGTGGAAGTTCTGACCGAAACGGAATCACCAAACTCGGCTTCGTCAGTCAACTCGGCACCTGGAACGGCGCAGTTTGTTGGAAATCTCGCTCCCGCGCTTAACGCTGGCGACGACATTCGCCGGTTGGGATTCGAAATCCATGGTTTCCTTAACGGGCAGGACGATGTAGACGTCTACAGTTTCGAAGCGAACGCCGGGACCAACGTCTGGATCGATATTGATCAAACCAGCCTTGGTCTCGACAGTGTCGTCGAAATTGTGGCTTCGAATGGAACGGTGATTGGTCGTTCGGACAACTCGCTGATCGAAAGCACGGGCGGCGCTACTTCCGCATCGCTAACGGGTATTGCGTCTTCGCTTTCCCCAACAAGTTTCCAGCCGCAGGACCTCTTCTCGTACAACACCAAAGACGCAGGGATGCAGGTTTCCCTGCCGGGTGCTGATGGAACGACAGGAACCTATTTTGTTCGCGTAAGCAGTCAAAACGGTGACGGAATATACGAATTAAACCTGCGGTTGCAGTCGATGGACGAGATTGCCGGTTCGACAGTTCGATATGCTGACATCCGTTACGCAACGAATGGCATCGAAATCATCGGCCAGCCGTCCGGGTCCCCATTCATTGGCGGCATCAGTGAAATCGAGGGAAATGACACCTTCGATACCGCACAAGTCGTCGGCAATGTGCTCGACACAGCGTCTGGAGGGCTCCAGATTTCCGGTGACATTTCACAGTTCAACGATCTCGACTGGTACGAGTTCGTCGTAGATTACGAGAACATTACAGAACCAACATTTGGCGAACCAGCTCCGGTCATCTTCGATATCGACTTTGCCGACGGATTTGGTGGACCAGACACATCTCTCTGGCTGTTTGACAATGACGGACGCCTCATCGCGTTCTCCGAAGATTCATCAGCCGATGTGGCTTCCGGCAACGACGTATTCGCCCCGGGGAAAGGCTCGGCGGGCGTATTCGATCCATTCCTGGGCCCGATTCACTTGCGTCCTGGTGTCTACCATGTCGCAGTCACCTCTGGCGCCCAGGCACCGGAAGTGCTGGATGTTTACGACCAGGGCTCCGCCAACTCGCCAACTCCGCTGCTCCGTACCCGGCCGATCGAGGCAATTCGGAGAGTTGCTGACGATCCAATTAACGACTTCATCAACAGTACTGCGCCTGCGACTACTGACTCCACCTTCGGTGCGCCGATTGAGCCCTTCCTGTTTTCCGAAGTTGTCACATTACAGGTCCCGAACGGCAGCCAGCTTACCCCCGGTGACACACTCACCGTGGTCGACCCGGCAACGGGACAGGAAGCAACCTTTGAGTTCACATCCAGCTTCTTCCAGATTGCAACTGGAACAGGAACTGAAACGCTCGACGGTGAAACAATAACAATCGATTCCGACATTGGAACCCAGGTATTTCGACTGGTTGAGAACGCTTCGGCACAACCGGGTGAGATTGAAATTCCGTTCAGTCGGTTCATGTCAGAGGCAGAGGTCGCAGAGCAAGTCAGGGACGCGATCAATGCCAGCGGCTTTGCCTCTGCTGCAATCGCCGTCAGCGACCCGAACCTGGTTCTCCTGGTAAACAACTTTGTGAACATTTCTGGCGTCAGCACAGTCGCAGGTAGCAGCCTTGAAATCGTAAGCCCGGTTCAACCGGGAAATATCCCCGTTTTCTATTCTCCCGCTGAGGAAGCCGGGGACATCGCCGAACAACTTTCGCAGAGCATCACGAATGAGTTCGGTTTCGAGCCAAATTCGGAAGAAGGCCTGCTGACTTTTGATTTTGGTTTCGGCCAGGGGAACGTCCTCAGCGACGAACTAAGACTTTCGGTAAACGCAGATTCAAGTCTGGCTCTCTCGCAACCTTCACCAGTTCCATTCTCGCTTGCAGACGTTTCCCTGTTCGTTTCGCAAGCAACAGGACAGGGCAACAATCGCTCGTCGATTGTTACTATCGACCCCTACAACGGCAGACAGGAAACTCTGGTTGGAAATATTGCCAATCCACTTGGCGATATCATATTCCGGGACCAGTTCCGTGCCGATGGCTCTGACATTCACAACGACAGCCTGTTCTCTGTCACGCTTGGACCTGCGGATCCAAACCAGCGCCTCAACGACGGCAATGTCGGCGGAATCCTCGAGATCAGACCTGACACGGCGGCTGCCTCCCAGATCGGCGAGACTGGACTTGAGACCTTCCAGCAGACTGCCCCCGATATGGACGAACAATCCGGATTCATGATGCAGGGTGTCGGCGTCTTTTTTGAGGCCCTCGCGTCGGGATCAATCGACAGAAACAGCCGAACCATGTGGGGCGTAGGCTATCGGGGGGATTTTGGTCATCCGACCAACGATTTTGGAACCAACATCGTCTACCAATTCGACCTCAACAACGGAGAAATCTTCGGCGCCGGTGACAACGATCGCGAAAGCCCCAACCGGCACCTCGGCCCAGGCACCCAGATTCGCGAAGTCGGATTCTTCGAAACAAACACAATTGCATTTGATAACACCGAGCTGACACTTGTCCTGCCAACCCTGTTTGACGGAACCGCGCAGATATCGGATGGAATGACGTTCGTGGTGGACGGATTCGTATTCGAATTCAACAGCGGCCCCGAGGCGCAGCTGGACATCAACCCCGCCGCCGGACGTCTCCCGTCGGATACTGACTCGTTCGTCATTGATGGGCAGCAATTCTCCTTCGACACTGGCCCGGTCCTGAATGTCACGTCTTCTGCTGCAGGGTTCAGTGACGGCGATACCATTTCGATACGGGACGAATTCAACATCATCCGCACGTTCGAATTTGATAGCGATGGCACCGTAGGTAACAACAACATTGCGGTCAATTTTGTTCCAGGTAGCAGCGCTGAGGACATGGCCAACCTGATTGCAGGCGCCATCAACGACGCTCCATTCTTCGCCCAGGCGACCGTTGTCGCTGGCACCAGAATTTCGATCACGGGAGACGTCGACCTTCTGGCAAGCTCGGGTGGCCTTCAGATTCAGGGGGACTATGGAAGCGCTGCGGGTATCAGTGTGCAGATCGAAGAGTTCTTTTCTGCTGAAGAAGTTTCACAGGCGATTGCTGAAGCAGCCGCCAGCGTCGGGATTGACGCCAGTTTCCGCGGAACGCGACTCAACTTCCCTGGAGCTACCCAGGGCAACTTCAACTCTTCGGACTTCCTTTTCGATGAACCGTCGGATGGAACGATCGCGCCCACCAGTGATTTCAGTGTGCCCTTCGGTGCAGGTGATTCACTGGAAGAATTCGCAATCCGTGTTTCAGACGCCATCAACGCGTCAGGAATCGCAACGTCCTCTTCATTCAATGGTCAGGTATTTCTTGACCCACCTTCGTCATTCAGCTCATCCAGCAATGGCCTTGTAATCGGGGGTGCTGCTCCGGGTGGTCTTATTACAGGTGTAGCGGTAAACTCCTCGGGCAATCTGACAGGAGTGACGGACGCAGGTGGCCTTTATGAATTCAACCCGAATACGGGCGAAACCACTTACATTCGAAGTGCAACGGATTTACAGGGCATCCAGTTCGAAGGCCTGACAAATGGTCCGCAAAGCGTTGAAGGCGGTCGTTATGCCGATCTGTTCTTCGCAATTGACACGTTAGGCCTTCTCTATGCGTTCAACGAAGCCGGAGAGCTTCAACCGATCTTCGCCGGTGGCGCTGACAGAATTCGCACAGGCGCCAGAGTTCCGACCGGGCTTGAGTTCTCTACTCTGGACGAGAATCTCTGGCATGTCAGCAATCAGGCGGGTACGCGAGGTGGAGATCCCGGTCATGGACTGGACGTACCTTTCACGCAAAGCCACAGCCGTGCCACTGGCGGCGTTTCATTCCACTTTGGAACAACCAGCGCTCGCGCCATTGAACGGGATTACGACTACGCTGGCGGTGCACATGGTTCGCTGATCTCAAATCCGTTCAGTTTGCAGGAATACGACGCATCCGACAAACCGGTCCTGACGTTCAACTACTTCCTCGATACGGAAGGGACCGTTTACTCTGAAGCGCCATTCAACCCAATGCGGGACAGTTTCAGGGTTTACGCTTCAACTTCGGAAAACCCCAACAGCGGTGAATGGCATCTGCTAGCCACCAACAACGAGTATCGCGATCCGACTGGGGATTTCGACGATGAATTTGACGACCCGATCCCGGAAGACGGTGGTAATGGCGACGGAATCACGGTCGGCGTTCAGGATCTGTTTGACAATACAGGAGCATGGCGACAGGCACGCATCGACCTGAGCCCTTTTGCAGGCCAGGATGACTTGAGGTTGCGATTTGAATTTGCAACGGCTGGCGGAACCGGGCTTGGGCTCGCATCTGGTGCCTTCGCCAATTCTGAGGGCGGCGAAGGGGAAGAGCTGCAAGTCATCGGAGCTGATCGACTTCGGGACGGCAATACCATCACCGTCACGTCGTCCACTTTTGGACTCGGGACCGGCGAACTGGACTTTGGATTGACGCTGGTAATTCCAACCGGTGCGAGGATCAGTAACGGAGAGACGCTGTCTGTCTCCGGCCCGAATGGAGAAACAAGCACATTCGAATTCACCCGGGACGGCAACGTGTCTGCCGGCAATATCCCGGTCGTATTTGATGAAACAATGTCGGCCAATCGTGTAGCCAGGGCCTTGCGAACAGCCATTGATTCGAGCGACGCTGCCGGCGCGAACATCGCTGGTGAATCTCTTGAGACGTTCCTGGTGCGTGACCGCCTCAACTTGCCAAACGCCACAGACATCACCCAGGGCATCTCACCCGATGCCAGTCAGCTCGCAGTATTCGTTGACGGTGATATCGGCGTTACCCCTGGCTATACCCGGATCCCGCTAAACATTGCCATGAATTCTTCGCAAGTGGCGACCGCGATGGAAGACTTTTTTGGAGGCGTTGAGGGCGTTGTCCGGCGAGATTCCACCTTCCTTATCGCGAACGGACTCGTGCAAGATCCCGGCCCGTTCCTCCTTTCCACCAGTCTCTTCGGAAGCAGCGGCGAATTCCCGGCATTCCCCGATACCAACGCGCTATTCCCGGGCGATCCCGGCGCCCTTGGTCACATCGACAATGATCACGAAGGGGTATACGTCGACGACATTGCCATCGGCTTTGAAGGAAATGGCGTTTTTGTCACAAACAATGGAACATGGCAAAACAATCCAGTTAACACGAACTTCGATAACCAGGTTGGGACAGATGCAGCCGGAAACATCAATGACAACCGGATTCTCGAAGGTCGATACCAGCTCGAAATTCGCACTGGCCCCATCTATGGAACACCTACCGGATCACCTGCTGTTCAGTTGCGGCTGGGACGGGACTTCGACATCAACGAACCACTTGATGGCGGTACGGTCCTGGAAACAAGAGGGGGAGCGGACATTTCCAGTGGCCAACGCTTCACTTTGAATGGCGAATCGGGCAGTGAAACTTTCGAGTTTATCGATTCCACGATTCACGAAAACAACAACACGATTGATACGGCATTTCAATCGGGCCTGACTGGCGGTTCGGCAAGCACATTCGTGGGTATTGGCCGACTTGGTGACAACCTCAATGGCTTTGGTGATAACAACATCCAGGCTCAGGGTCTGGACGTGGACCTGATTGCATTCGATCTCGTAGCAGGCGACCGACTCCAGATTGACATTGATTCCTTCAATCCGGACCTTCTTTCAGCCCGGGGTTCTACCCTTGATACAGAGCTGCGGGTCTGGGATGCGAATGGCGATCGAATACTCGTGACGGACGATAGTACGCCCGCCCCTGATGACCGACTTGGTGACGAAGAATTCAATGATCCGTTCCTGCTTTTCACCGCGCCAGAAACGGGAACGTTTTATGTGGGAGTGACGTTCCAGGATGCGAATTACGACCCGCGTGTAGATGGAACGGCAGAACTTCCGGGAAACGATCGCACGACGGGACTTTCCGGCGGGAGTTACAAGCTGACCGCCGATCTGAATGGCGGTGGCAACCCGTCAACACTATCCGATGGCTCCTCCGGAGTCCCGGTTCACTTCGCCACCTTTGATTCAGCGAATGACATTGCCAACCGAATTGCAATCGCGGCGGCCGCTGGCAATCTCGATGTCGGTCTCGTCCCACGAGCCAACTCGAACTTGCTGGACACGATTGGCGAAATCAGTGTCGGCGCTGAATTCTTCAGCCTCGTTCCCGAGTCCAACGACACCTTCGCAACGGCGATTGACACAGGACTGACTATCGGTCGAAGCGCCACGTTCCGGGCGTCTGGTGAAATCGGAGACAATGAAGATTTTGTCAACGCACAAGCCGCTCTTGATGTGGACATTTTCAGGGTCAACCTTGGCGCCGGAGAAGAGCTCCAGATCGACGTTGCTGCCCAGTCGCTGGGCTCGACACTGGACGCACTCGTGCGTGTTGGCGAAGCGTCAACCCTGTTCCTCAGCGAAGACGTCGACCCGGATTTCGATCCCGATACAGATTTCAGCCAGGATCCATACCGGCCAAGTAACGCCGGATTAACGTCACTTGCCGACGACACACGGCTGACATTTACGGCGCCGTTTGCTGGCACATTCTTTGTCGCTGTGAGCGGATTTTCCAACGATACGTACGACCCAACGGTCGCCGGTAGTGGCAGATCGTTCCTCGCCCGTGACAAGGGAAAATACGAACTTACCCTGACCACGAATGGTGGTGGACTGACGGCAACAAGCAGAGATCTGCCGGGAAGCACCGACTTGTCTGAAGAACAGGGGCAACTTCTGATCAACGCCAATCAGATCAGATACTCCCAGAATTATGGAATTCTGCTGGAGGGTGGCGATGAAGTTCAGGCTCTCAGAAATCTCGGAGCCACTTCCACAACGCAACTCGTACCTGGTGTCACCATCGTTAACAATCTGATTGCCAGGAACCGAACCGGTGGCATTCGCTTTGCTGGATCTCCAACCGATGAGAACAACATTGCCAATCCGGTTCCGTTCGGTCGCATCATCAACAACACCGTCGTGGGCGTTTCGCTTTCGCAAGGGTTTCAGGGAGTCGGCATCGAAGTCGCTGACAATGCCAGCCCGACGCTACTGAATAACATTGTTGCCGAAAATGACATCGGGATTTCGGTGGATGCCAGCTCGGCGTCAACTGAAAACGTCGCAACGCTGTACAAGAACAACCGCGTCAACTTCACTGGAACTACCGTTGGCAACTTTGCCATTCTGCTTAACCCGGCGGCTCCATTGTTTGTAAACTCCGACGCTGACAACTTCCAGCTTGCTGCGGGATCCATGGCCATCGACAGTTCAGTCGACTCCCTGGCTGACCGTGGCGAGACGGCTGTGGCAAGAGCCCAGCTTGGAATTCCGGTTTCGCCAATTCTGGTTCCCGATACGGATGTAACGGGGCAACTCCGAATTGATGATCCACTGGTTGACACACCGGATGGACAGGGCTCCAACGTATTCAAGGATCGTGGTGCATTTGACCGGGCCGATCTTTCGGGGCCGGTAGCACAGTTCACGAACCCGGTCGACAACGGCGATTTTGACAGTGACCCGACGGAAGGCATCGTTGTATCCGGAGAGTTACTAACGAGCTTTGAAATTCGACTGTTCGACACCTCCGCAACGGGCTTCGACACAGGTAGCGGAATAGACAATTCAACCGTCACCCCTGAATCGGTTACGATTTTCCGCGACGGAGTGGCCCTCGAGCTTGGTGAGGACTACCGATTTGGCTACGACGCGGCGAGTAACATCATTCGCCTGACACCCGTGTCAGGCTTGTGGTCCAGCGACTCGACTTATCGCATTGTCCTCGACAATACGTCGATTACCGATCTGGCTGGAAACGTCTTACGACCGAATCAGTCGAACGGCTCGACCGAGCTGACAGTGGTCCTTGGACTTGGTCGCGACTACGGCGATGCACCTGCAGTCTACCCGGTCCTGTCTGGCGACAATGGTGCCAGCCACGGCCTGCGTGATGGATTCTTCCTTGGTGCTGGCGTCTCCAGCGAAGGCAACGGTAACCCGTCGGAAGGCGCGAATGCGGATGACGATGATGGATTGCTCTCACCGCTTCAGGTGGTTCGTGGTGGTGTGACCCAATTCAGCGTTCAGGCATCCGCAGAAGGCTTGCTCAGCGTCTGGGTCGACTGGAACAACGATGGCGACTGGGATGATGCGGGCGAACAGGTCTTTACTGGCACGCTGCTCGCAGAAGGCGTGAACTCCTTGCCGCTGGTGTCTGTACCAGAGACGGTCAACAGCAACGAGATTTTCGCCCGATTCCGTTTCAGCAGCCAGATGGTGACCGAGCCGACAGGTGGAGCCGCGGATGGCGAAGTCGAAGATTATCGCTTCTTCGTCGCGAGCAACCCATGGACGAATCCGGACAATCCGAATGATGTCAATGCAAATGGAACAGTATCGCCTCTGGATGCACTGCTGGTCATTAACGAACTCAATGAGCCAATTGTCAGTGATCCATCGACGGGAGCATTGCCAGTGCCGATTCCGGATCCGGCGGCTTTTGCTCCTCCGTTCTTTGATGTCAATAGAGACGGATTCGTATCACCAATCGACGCATTGCTGGTGATCAATGAGCTAAACGAGTCAACAGCCGCGCTCTCTTCGAGCGTTGTTGTACCGGGCGGAAATTCGCTGGACGAGCCAACGACTGGCAATCGTTCACTCGACGGTTCGCTGACGAGTCTGGCATTCGGTGAGCTGGAGGAAGAAAAGAACCAGTCGGACAGTTTGTTCAGCGAGAACATTCTGGATGAGATCATGGGGGATGGAATCAACAGCTACTTTGGCTGATTCCAGGAACAGAACTTTAAATGCCACCGGCATTTCACACTAAGACTTACGGACAGTAACAACCGAATCCATTCAGACTTGGAAAACTTCCTTTCACCATCAGGAACGATGGCACGCGGGGTAAGTTCGACTGGATTCAGCTGAGGTAAATGGACATGAGCAAGCGTAAGAAAAGCAGCAAAGATTCAGTCAAAAAGCAGTTGCGACGCAGAGCGAAACGCCTGAAGTCGCGACACATGGAGATTGAATCGCTGGAAGATCGTATGGTGCTTACGAGCCCATTCATCCAGGGCATTGCCGTCGATGACGGTTCACTGCTCGCGGATATCGAGAATACGGCTCCCCGTGAGATCACTCTACGATTCGACGAAGATCAGGTCATCTCGGATTCAGAAGGCTCGCTCGATGGAATCGTCCTTTCCCATGGTGGCCCCGACAGAACGCTGGGAACCAGCGACGATGTTGTGATTGCACCTGGATTCAAAGATATTGGCGATGCTCCCAACGAAGTCATTTTGCGTTTCGCCGATAATCTGCCGGACAACATCTACAACCTGGAGATCTTTGGTAACGGCCTGACGCCACTCCGGAATGTTGACGGGGAAGTATTCGATGCAAATCGGGATCAGCCTGGTGTTCAGGACCTTTCACGGGTATTCCGGCTGGATCTTGGCGCTCAAGTCACCGCTGTCGTTCCGCAGCCCATTGAGCGCGCCGACGATGGAACGTTAACGCAGCGCCGCGATCAGATTGCTGTCTACTTTAACGCGGACCCACTCTCACAAGCGTCCGCCGAACGACCAGATTTTTATCAGCTTCGATTCACAGGACACACCGACGAGTTTGACCCGGATTTCGATACCGTCAACGACCTTGACGACGTTGTTCACTTGCCGACCGATGTCTCCTATGACCCGGTCGACAACATCGCAATCCTGACGTTTGCATCGAACATTGACGAGCTGGATAACGACTTGCCCGGAGTCGATCGCGAAAATGGAATCGGCACGTACCGGTTGCAAGTCGGTTTGAATGCCGCGACGCCACTCAACAACACTCCTGACAATGTAGTGCCATCGAGCGATCCTGGAGACCAGTTCACGACCGCACTGGATCTTGGGGAAGTTTTCTCGCGAGGCATCAAGATCGAAGCTGCGATCGATCCGAACGTCGCGCCGCTGCAATACCCTGGAGCCAACAACGAACCGGGACACCGGGACGTCCCGGTCGAAGACCACTTCATCAATGGCGCATTTGCTTCGGATCTTTTTCCGGGCACTACCACGATTTTCTACAATTTCCGTGATGACTATGGCTTCGACCCGGCTGGCAATCAGCTGCAGAACCTGATCACGGAGAATCAGAAAGAACTCGCTCGTGATATCGTCGAAATCTACAGCTACTACACAGGAGTTCAGTTCGTAGAAACTGCAGAACTCGGTTTTACCATCGCCACCGGAGACCTTCGTGCTCTTTCACCGGGAGTCCCGACTGGCCCCCTGGGAGTCCTTGGTATTGCGACCGGCGGTAACTTCCTCAACGGTATCGCGATCATGGACGCTGCCGAGGACTGGTCCGACGAGTTCGCAGCCGTGGACCAAGGGACCCGAATCAGCTGGTTTGAGACCGGGATGCATGAGATTGGCCACGTTCTTGGACTTGGCCATACATTCGATGTTGCTGCCCTGACGGTCCTCGGTTCCGACGTCACCCAGTCAGTATCCACGCCCGAGCCAATATTTCCGGGCGACAACGACATCATTCACCTGAACCATATTCATCGCCCAGAGAGCAATGATGTCGACCTCTACCAGTTCGAGGTCAGCGATCCTGGTGTCATCACGATTGAAACATTCGCGGAACGTCTGGATAACTCGAGTCTTGCAGATACCCAAATTTCAGTCTGGCATGAAGTCGACGGCGAGCGAACTCGCATTGCCGGGAACGACGACTATTTCAGTGAAGACTCGTTCCTTGAACTGTCGGTTGAGGCGGGAACCTATTACGTCGGCGTTTCATCGACTGGAAACAGCGACTACAACCCGAACCTGGCGAATTCTGGAGAAGGCGGAACCAGCGAAGGTCGTTACGAACTGCGAATTCACCACCGGAACGAATTGGCCAATGACCAACAGATCCTGGATCGCATCGACAGCCTGCATCCTGATCCCCGGTTCACGCCAGATTCGGCACAACCGCTCGACGGTGACTATGACGGCATCGCTGGCGGCGCGTACAACTTCTGGTTCCGCGCAACCACACCGGAAAGAACGCACATCGTTGACAAAGCCGGTTTTGGTGACTTCACCGAGATTGACAGCGCCATGGCTGCGGCCCAACCGGGCGACATTGTACGCGTCGTAGGTAACGGCGGTGCAGACGGCGACGTTTCAACGACCGAAGATAACCTGACCTATCAAGTCGGCCGAAGCGTGTTTGGAAACACACTTCCGGACGGCAACAACATCAGTGTCAGTAAAGGCGTCACGTTGATGATTGATGGCGGAGCCGCCATCAAGTTCCGCAATTCTTCGATCACGATGGGCAGTGCGGCTCCTGGCGTTGACCGAAGCGGTGGCGCGATTCAGATTCTCGGCACCAACGAAGAGTACGTACACCTGACTTCGTTTCAGGATGATTCCTTCGGTGGCGACAACAACAATCTTCCCAACCTGCCACGCGCCGGCGACTGGGGGGGCATCGTCTTTGCGGCGGATCTTGATGCCACTGCGGGACGATTCAACTATGAAGACCAGTCGATATTCCTCAACTACGTCAACCACGCCAATATTCAGTATGCCGGCGGTAGTGTGACCATTGATTCGGTTTCCCAGGTAAACGCGCCCATCGAAATCCGCGACGCTCGCCCAACCGTGACGTTTAACCGGATCACGAGAAGTGCCGAAGCCGCCGTGTCCGCAACGCCTGACAGTTTTGAAGAAACCAATTTCCACTCGTCGGAATTCCAGACGGTCGAGTTCGTTTCGGACTATACACGAATCGGACCGGACATTTACGGCAACACGCTGTTCGACAATTCGTTCAACGGTTTGTTCATCCGCACTGTCACGGAGGCAGGCCAGGACTTGAGGCCAATGACGGTCAGCGGTCGATGGAATGATACCGACATCACTCACGTTCTCGCCGAAAATCTGATCCTGCAGGGTCAGACAGGAAATGCCCTTCTCGACGAAGACAACATTCTCCCGACGCCGAACGAAGGCAACTTTATTGCGCGAACAGATGCACGGTTGCGAATTGATCCTGGCACGATCGTAAAACTCGATGGTGCCGTCATCGAAGTCGGCATCGGGGCTCAACTGATTGCCGAAGGTACGAGTGGCAAAGAGGTCGTATTCACCTCTGTTCTTGATGACACGTTTGGTGGGTCGAGCACGTTTGATGTTTCTTCCAATGGATCTACGGACGATTCCGTTCAGCCAGCACCCGCGGACTGGGGAGGCATCTATCTTGGCTTCCTTTCCAGCGGAAGTATCGACCACGCGATTATTTCTTATGGCGGCGGTACGGCACCGATCGAAGGAAGCTTTACGGGCTACAACGCGATTGCAGTTCACCAGGCCGAACTTCGACTTACAAACAGTCGCCTGACAGACAATGCCGGTGGATTGGGCGGTCAGGCTCCCGAGTCAAGATTTGGCCGAACAGCCAACGAAGAAGCCGCAATCTTTGTTCGCCAGTCGCAACCGATCCTGATCGACAACATCATCGAAAACACAACGTCCCTGAGTGGCGAGCCGGCTGCTGCCATCAGCATCAATGTCGCATCGCTGAATCGGGAACGAATCACCGATACTGGACGATCCACAGGTCTCGCTGCAGAATTCCCGAACCACGTTGACAATCAGGGACCACTTATTGTCGGCAACCGAATCGGCGGCAACGGAATTAACGGATTGGTCGTGCGAGGAGGAACCCTCACCACAGAAAGCGTGTGGGATGATCAGGATATCCAACACGTGGTCTTTGATGAAATTTCCGTTCCGAACTTCCATACGCATGATGGGCTTCGCCTGGAAAGCAGTTCGGGGCAGAGCCTCGTGGTCAAACTTCAGGGCGATCGCGCCGGCTTTACTGCTGGCGGACGACCGTTGGATATCGACGACCGAATCGGCGGTGCCATTCAGATCGTTGGACATCCAAACTTCCCTGTCGTGCTGACATCGACCGGAGACAACACGGTGGGAGCCGGACGGACTCCGGACGGATCGACCAACTTTAATGTGCTTGGAGCGGAAACAATCGCACAAGCCGGCGACTGGCGCAGTATCCGACTGTCCGAATACAGCAACGATCGCAATGTCGCATCCCTTATCGAGTTCGAACCGACAGACATCGACTTTGCAGGCACAGACAACCCGCGAAACAACGGTACCGTTGAGAATGCCCAGTTCCTGGGTCGCCTCGCCGAGAATACCAAAAGCGGTGACGAAAACCTGCGACTTGGTTTTGAGATCCACGGCGCCATCGCCCGGCCGGTCGACGTTGACACTTACAGCTTCCAGGCCGAAGGCGGAACCGAAGTCTGGTTTGACATCGACCACACAACCGACTCGCTGGACAGCGTGATTGAACTGGTGACGGCCGACGGATTCGTTCTGGCAAGCAGTGACAGCTCGCACCTGGAAGACAATCCGTTCAATCACGAAGACCCCAACCGTCCGGACTTCAACGCGAGGAATCTGAACAAGTCCGGATTTAGCACGACGGATCACTTCTCGATTAACCCGAATGACCCGGGCATGCGAGTTCAGTTGCCTGCGGGTGGACTGAATACGTACCACATTCGGGTCCGCAGCAATGGTTTGACGGCTGGTTCGTATGAACTCCAGGTCCGTATGGACGAAGTCGATGAAGTACCAGGGTCTTCCGTTCAGTTTGCGGACATTCGCTTCGCCACAAACGGTATCGAGCTTCAGGGGGTTCCGAAGCATTCACCGTTGCTTGGCGAAGTCGCCGAAATCAATCGTGACAACAATGAGTTTGTACAAGCCCAGGATATTGGCAATGTCCTGAACTCGGATCGAGCCGCCATTTCGATTGCAGGTGCTATCGAAGGCTCCACCGATGTTGACTGGTACGAGTTTGATGTCAATTACGAAGCGACTCAACAAGGCGGTGGGTTCGCGAGCATTACTCTGGATCTCGACTATGCCGACGGGTTCTCCTCGGCGAACCTCTCGTTCGCGGTGTATTCCGATGACGGCAGACTGGTAGCGTTTGGAGACGAATCCAATATCGCGGACGACCTTTCGGCTCCCGGCGAAGGAGCCGACCTTGATGATCTGACCCGCGGAAGTGGTGGAAACGGCGATCCTTTCCTCGGCCCATTTTCGGTACCTGTTGGCACCTACAGGGTGGCTGTATTCCCCGATTCGCTGATTCCGCGTGAGTACGGAAAATACCTCGATCGCGGCTTGCTGGAAGAGTTCCCGTCTGAGGTCCACAAAGCGCTGCCCAATGATGCTGTTACCCGGGTAGCCGTCGATGCTGCAACCGGCGATGGACCGCTCCTGTTGGAACCAGATGCATTCACGCTCAATGAGACCAAGCTGTATATCAGTACGCCCAGCAACATCAACACAGTCAATGGTTCCACCGGAGCGCTCGAGTACGTATTCGGCAACTTCGCACCACTGGGAGCAGGACCGTTTACGATTGGCGACTATGCAGTTCGACCTGAAGATGGAAGATTCTTCTCGATTGTTGACAATGGACCTCCCGTAGAAATTGATCCCGAAACTGGTGCGCTAATTCCACTTGAAGACGCAGGAGACCCAATCCAGTTCTTCGTCGCATCCACAGAAGTAGAAGTAGAGGAGGAAGGCGATCCTCCAGTGGAAATCACCACCACCACCGTCAGCTTTGAGGAGGCGGATAACCTCTTCATCGAATGGGAAGCATTTACCTTTTCCGAAGGGTTCGCGGGCGATAACGCTTCGTTCTTCTGGGGTGTAGGAAACGTTGACCCCCAGGACACCATGAGCGATCCAGCTCCGGCGTACGCGGACAATATCCTCTACACGCTGGACTACTTCACGCTTGGCAGATTACCCGAGGAGATTAATCCGGTTCGAAATTCCGAAGATCAGGTGTTTGTCGATCCTGCGCCGATGGACCCGGAAGACCCGAACATTGATGGAATAGGCGGAGCCTTTAGCGACTATGTCGAAAGAGGCAGAATCGATGCGAATGGTGTTGTGACGGGCATCGCCATGATGAACGACATACTGTTTGCGGTTGATGATGATGGCGGGCTTTACCGAATTGATAACCCGTTTGCCTTTGGGCCAGCAAGTGACGCTCTCGACCCTGACGTCCCGACAAATGAAGACCCTCCGTTTGGGCCGGGAATCGTAACAACGTTTGTCGGCGATGTTGGCGCTGGTGGTATCGAGTTCGCTGGCTTGACGACCGGTCCTGAAACTCTTCAGGATGGCGAGTTTGCGGACCTCCTGTTCGCGGTTGATACCGCGGGAGCGATGTACGCCTTTGATACAGACGGCAACCTGGAGGCTGTTTTTGCAGGCGATGCCTCGAGTACCGCTGGCGGCGAAATCGCGCCAGCGAACGGAATCGGATTCTCGAGCCTTCAGGAAAATCTCTGGCACACCTCCAATTTTCGGTCCACAAACCCCGGGCATGGCGCGGTGACCCCCGTGACGGAGATTACCCCCAACATGGCACAGGGCACGAACAATCTCGATACTCGGGAAGGTCCGGGTGGAAGTGCGTTCTACTTTGGTCAGGAGTTCCGCATGGTCCAACAGGGACGTGGGTTCGTCAACCAGAGAGTAAACAATTACGACCTTGCCGGTGGTGCCAGAGGATCACTGAACACCGAAGCGTTCAGCCTCGCGAACGTAGACAGCGCAGACGAACCATTCCTGTACTTCAACTACTGGCTGGATACCGAAGGCGCCTCAAGCACCGATTCCGGGACCGAACGAATGGCTGATTCTTTCCGGGTCTTCGTCGTAGACGATGCGGGGCAGACTCACCTTCTCGCCACGAACAACCAGCTTCGCGGAGCAGGGTCGGACGAGTTTGACCTGGCTGACGACAACAACAGTGCCAACTACGGCCGTGTCCAGGAACTCTTTGACGAGTTCGATGGCGACCATACGCACGAAGGCGACGATGCGGTCCAGACAAGAAATTACTGGCGACAGGCCCGTATTCCGCTCCGTGATTTTGCCGGTCAGGAAAACCTTTCTCTGCGGTTCAATTTCGCAACCGAAGGTGGAATTAACGACCCATCGCTGCCTACGTTCGGTTTCTCGCTGTTCGACAATGAAGGCAACCCGGCGATTCGCCAGACAGGTGCGACTGACAACGCCCATGAAGGAGCGTGGATCGATGATCTCATCATTGGTTTTGCTGAACGCGGCGAATTGGTCACAGGTTCGCACCGCAGCGGCGCTCAACCGGTACCGGAATTTGTCAACAACCTGGCTGTCCCCGATCAACAGATCCAAACCGGAAATTATCAGCTGGAGATTCGACGCAGCCTCGAGTACGGCCAGCAGGGCGTTATCGACACGAATGACCGACTGACCAGAGCAGTCACCATTGTGACGAGTGCAGCAGCAGATCTGGCGACTGCGGGTGATTCCTTCGTACTCAGCAACGGCGTTCGGGAAGTCACTTTCGAATTCCTCGAAGCCGGTCAGGATCCGACGATTCCGGATGCGGTATCGATTGAGTACCAGCCGAATGCGACCATCGCGGACGTTGCTCAAGCGGTTGTCAACACGATCAATTCCCTGTCAGATTTCCATATCACAGCCGGGTTGATCCGCGGAGCGTTCTCTGAAATTGCCCTTCACGGTGAAACTGTGACGGTTGTTGATCCGGGCGACCTCGTATCGGTTGCAGTAACCGATGAAGTTGGCGATACCAATCGCGTTCGCGAACAGGGACAGGTAATTATCAGTTCCAACGTTATCCGGGACGTGGCCGAGTACGGAATTCGAGTCGAGGCCGGTATCCGTCAAGGCACCACTGGTGATGCGTTGCCGACTCCGGGTTCCGTAATCAACTTTATTGAGACCAACGAAGGGCGAATCGCTCCGGGAGCCACCATCGTCAACAACATCGTCGCACGCGGCGGCCTCGGCGGAATTCTGGTGAGCGGTGACAGTGCATTTGCGGTGGATCCTGACGGGAATCCGGGACCAGTCGCGGCGGCCCCCATTCCAGTGGCTCGCCTTGTCAACAACACCATTGTGGGTGCGACCGATGGATCGCGCAACGGGATTGGCATCAATGTTGGAAGCAACGTTAGCCCAACGCTACTGAACAATGTCCTGAGCGACCTCGCGGTAGGCATCCAGATCGACGACTCTTCCAGTACGACCGTTGTCGGCGGTAGTCTTTTCAAGGACGTGGACAGCATTCCCGTCGAAGGTGACTTTGCCATCCTGCTTGATCCACTCGATCCGCTGTTCGTGAATCCGGCGAATGACAACTTCTTCCCGGCGGAACAGTCACAGGTAATCGACAGTTCCATTGACAGCCTCAACGACCGGATTGAATTTGCTTCCGTCCGCAACCCACTCGGAATCAGCCTCTCGCCGATTTTGGCTCCTATTCGCGATGGTGCTGGCCAGTTCCGTGTAGACGATCCGGACGTCGAGGGCCTTGGCCAGGGTTCCGATGTATTTGTCGACCGCGGTGCTCTGGACCGAAGCGACTTCTTTGGTCCGACAGCGACGTTGATTGGCCCTCGGGACAACGACCCTGATGGAATCGACGAGAACCCGGCAAACAACGATGTCACCGTCGTGGAAGATTCGGACAATCCGATTCGTGAGTTCGTTATCCAGCTGGTAGACAGCGGCGGATCAGACGCTTCGCTCGGTGGTTTCGGAGTCGACGACTTCTCAGTCATTTCCGATAGCGTTCAACTTTTCCGGGGTGACGAACTCCTCGTTGAAGGTATCGACTATTCCTTCGGATATGACTCGACGAACAATCAGATTCGCCTGACGCCCGCCAGCGGTTTCTGGACGCAGGGTTCTTATCGCATCGAACTGACGGCTCCTATTCGTGACCTGTTCGGCAACCCTCTGATCGCGAACCGGTCAGGCGGAAGCACGCTATTCAACATCAATGTTGGAAGTGCGACATTCGACTTTGGTGACGCACCGTCGCCTTACCCAACGAGCGAAGCCGACAATGGTGCCCGACATTCACTTCAGACGGATCTGTTCCTTGGAGCTTTCGTAAGTACCGAGGCCGACTCCCGCGAAGAAGATGACGACGACGGCATCGAAGTACTTGGCCAGTTCGTACCTGGTGCGAACGTCTCCATCGTCGCGACGGCTTCTCGTGGAGCCCGAATTGATGGCTGGATCGACTGGAACCAGGATGGCGACTGGGACGACGACGGCGAACGAATCTTTGATGCTACATCCGTGGTTGCAGGTGCCAACACCTTTGAAATCAGTGTGCCCGGAGATGCCACTGTCGGCACAACATTCAGCCGATTCCGACTGAGTGATGCGGGTGGGCTTGAACCCGTCGGAGCCGTGAGTGGCGGAGAAGTCGAAGATCATCCGATCGACATCCTTGCCCAGGGTACGGACTTTGGTGATGCACCAGCGCCTTACCCGACACTCACGTCCGCTGATGGCGCCGTCCACAACATCCTGCCCGGCTTCTTCCTGGGAGCTGGAATTGACGGCGAAAACAGCCCCACTCCAAACGAGGAAGCAGATTCGGACAGTGACGATGGCATTATCTTCTCCAGCTCACTTGCAATCGCAAGGAATGCGAGCATTACGGTATCGGCAAGCGATAGCGGACTGCTCGACGGATGGATCGACTGGAACCAGGACGGCGACTGGGATGACGAAGGGGAACAGATTTTTGCCAGCCAGTCACTTGCTGCCGGAGACAACACACTTGAAGTTTCGGTTCCATCCGACGCGGAACTCGGTGCGACTTATGCCCGATTCCGACTGAGTACTGCTGGAGGACTTGGCCCTGGCGGAGCAGCAGACGACGGAGAAGTCGAAGATTATCGCGTATCCATCTCTGACGCTCCGATCGACTTCGGCGACGCGCCGGATCCTTCCTATCCGACGTTACTGGCAAGCGATGGTGCTCGCCACACGATCGTCGAAGGCTTCCAGCTGGGTGCAACGATCAGCTCCGAAACGGATGGTAATGAAACACCGTTCGCAAGTGGAGACCTGGGTGACGATGGCGTTGAGTTCGGATCGTTGATCCCGGGCCAAAGTTCGGCGATCACCGTTTCCGCATCTGGACAGGGACGAATTGATGCATGGTTCGACTTCAACGACGATGGTGACTGGTTGGACGAAGGCGAGCAGGTACTTACTTCGGTCGTCGTTACCAGCGGCGTCAACCAGATGCTGATTGCCATTCCAGAAGGCCTCGAAGACGGTCGTGTTCATGCAAGATTCCGACTGAGTACTGCCGGTGGGCTGAGCCCGACAGGTCGTGCTCCCGATGGTGAAGTGGAAGATTACTTCGCGCTGATCCAGTCAGGATCCGGCTGGCACAACGAAAGCCTGCCCGAAGACGTTAACGGTGACGGCGCGGTCAGCCCGCTCGATGCGAATGTTGTGATCACCGAGTTGAACCTTCGCGAGATCAGCAACGACGTCAACGGCGCATTGCCGCCTCCGAACGCACCACCATTTTACGATGTCAATAATGACGGATTTGTATCGCCTCTTGATGCAATCCTCGTTATCAACGCCCTGAATGCAGCCAGCAACCAAGAGCCAGCAGCACCACTTTCGATCGTGGCGGGCATATCGACGAAAGAGCTCGAAACAGGTGTCTCAACGGGCAACGTTTCCAACAACGCCAACAGCGACATCGCGAAAAACGACAATATCAACGCAGCCCAGCTCCATGAGCTTGTATTTGCGGACCTCGATGAAGAGGCCGAGCGTAACCAAAAGTACGCAAGAGCCGAATTTGAACTGGAATTCGTCGAAGCGGAGGGAGAACGAGATTACTGGAGCAACCTTGGGTAATTTCGTATTGGAACGATTTAGGTAAAACTACAATGGAGTGTGAGTGCGAAAGGAATTCGAAAGCAACAGCAGGCAGGAACTCAGGCCCAGAAAGAAACCATGCGGCGAAACACGATCTCTTCAGGTTTACAAAACCTCTCGTTACTATTGGCTCTCGCAATGTGCGTGAGTGTCGAAGCGCATCAACTTGGATCGCGATGGGCGGTCACGGCTACCGATGGAAGTGGTCTGGTGCAAGGTGACCCCACGATCATTACCTGGGGCTTTGTACCTGATGGTACGCCGCTGGCGAGTGGCGGAACAAGTGACCTGATTGCATCGCTTGATTCGTTTTTTGAAGAACCGGATACCGGCCCGGATCTTACACAACGAGGGTGGTGGCAGCATTTTGATGCCAGTTTCGACCGATGGTCCCAGGTGGCTGGCCTGACCTACAACTACGAGCCGAATGATGACGGCACCATTGCCGGTCTGGTAAATTTCGGCACGCAATTAACGCCAGGGTTTCTTGGAGTGCGAGCGGATGTCCGCATTGGCGGGAAATTCATTGACGGGATGTCGAATGTACTGGCATTCAATAACTTTCCCGAAGGCAGCGGCGAGATGGTGTTCGACACTGCCGATGGCGCCCTGTTTTCAGATCCGACCGATGACTTTGTGTTATTCCGCAATGTGATTGCGCATGAGCACGGGCATGGCCTGGGAATTCGACACGTCGAATCCGTGGACGGAGCCTTTCTCATGGAACCATTTATCGACACATCCTTCGATGGGCCACAGTTCGACGACATCCTGGCGGCTCATCGCGGTTACGGCGATTTCTACGAGAAGAAAAACAACGGAGCAGGTCAGGCAGAGGGCAATGAGATCTTCCAGCATTCGATTCCACTGGGACGGGTTCCCAACGAAGGCATGGTCGAGATCGGCACGAATGCACGTCCGGACGCGAGTGGGTTGCCGATGCGAGTCGAGCCGGAGGATGTTGATTTCATCAGCATCGACGGAATCGGTGATGTTGACTTTTTCTCGTTTGAAGTTCCCGCAGACGCTGTGGTTGACGTTGCCATCAATCCACTGGGGCCGACCTATCTCGAAAGCGAACAAACCGGAATCCCGGCCACCCAGACACCGTACGACACCAGCAGCTTCAACAACCTTTCTGTCCAGCTCTTTGACGTTGACGGCACGACCCAGCTGGCATCGAACAATGGATCCGGGATCGGCGAATCCGAATTGCTAAACGGAGTCGAGGTAGGTCCAGGTACGTACTACATTCGTGTCGAAGGCGAACTGGATGACGTGCAATTCTATGACGTCATTGTCCAGGCCGAGTACGAAGAAATAGTCGCCAACGGCGACTTTAACTCGGACGGTGCCTATGATTGCACAGACGTGGACGCGCTGGTTGCAGAAATTGCATCCGGAAGCGGCGACGTATCGTTTGACATCACAGGTGACGGGATCGTCGACTCGGACGATCTCGACCAGTGGTTGACAGAAGGCGGTGCTGCCAACGGATTCGGCGGAGCTTTCATCGTGGGCGACGCGAACCTCGATGGCGTGGTCGACCTCAGCGATTTCAACATCTGGAATGGCGCACGTCTGAGCAATACGGCGGCATGGTGCTCCGGCGACTTTAATGCGGACGGTTCCGTTGATGTCTCTGATTTCAATCTCTGGAACGGAAACCGGTTCCGGTCATCCGGCGCATTGCAAAGTGTTCCAGAGCCTTCGGGTTTCGGATTCGCCCTGTTTGGGATGGTTGTCATCGGCTGGCTGCGACGCAAGTAATTCAGATGACACTGGATTTCGCGCGGGACGCGCGAAATCGCTGCGAATCGTGGCCGGGAAACCATGAATCTCGCTACTCTACACGCCCGATCCCGCGTAGAATCCGTGTTGAAAGGGAACACGCATGGATCGACGATACGCTCTCAAATCGCTGGCAGCCATTTCGGCTGGAAGTCTCCTGTCCGGGCATGGCCTACAGTCTGCGAATGCCTCCCGATACACACCGGCGTGGCAAAATGCCATCGATAAGGGCCTCAACTGGCTGGCGAAGGCGCAATCGCCTCGCGGTCGCTGGGTGAGTGCCCAACGAACTTATCCAACCGCAATGACTGCGCTTGGCGGAACTGCCTTGCTCGCATCCGGATCGACAACGACGCAGGGGCCCTACGCCAAAAAGATCCGCCTGGCGATCGACTATCTCATGACGAAGGTCCGGAAGAACGGATTGATCGGCGACCCGCTAACGGACAATCGCTACACCTACGGGCATGGATTCGCGATGTTGTTCCTTTCGCAGGTACTTGGAGAAGAGGAGGACAAAGAACGTCGCGAAGAGTTGACGGCTGTCCTTGAAAAGGCTGTGGAGTTCAGCGGACGGGCACAGACCAAGTCGGGTGGCTGGGGTTACATGAGCGCCAAGGAAGGGAAAAACTTTGACGAGGGATCAACCACGATTACTCAGGTCCAGGGGCTTCGTGGTTGTCGCAACGCTGGCATTCCCGTTTCGAAAGAGATCATCGACAAGGCGAAGCAGTACATCTACATGTGCAAGAATCCGGACGGTGGAATTTCTTACAGCTCGAAGAATCGCGGATCGTCCCGACCGGCAATCACGGCGGCGTCACTTGCGTCACTCTACAATGCCGGCGACTACGACAGCAAACACGTTCCCGAGATGATGGAGTATTGTAAGAAGAATCTCCATCGGGTCGATTCACAATCCTTCGGACATTGGCACTATACCTATCTGTACTACGCTCAGGTGGTTTATCGAGAGGGCGGCGAGTCATGGACTGGATTTCGCGAAAAGCTCTATAACAAGATAGTCAAGGAACAGGGTGACGACGGCGGCTGGAAAAATGCGTCGTACGGAAATTCTTACGCTTCCGCAATCAACTTGACGGTGTTGCAACTTGATAAAGGAATCTTGCCGATCTATCAGCGGTAATCCGCGAGGCGGCGGAAGGCGGGCGGAAAGCGAACGGAACCGGAATAACGGTCGCATTTTCCATAGGAGGTTCCCAAGAGGAGCTTCCAGTACGAATCTCCGATAGCGATTTTCAATCGCACGTCGTGGCAAGAATTGCTTCGACGATCCCCTGCATCGTATACGTGGATGCTTCTGCATCGACATCGAGGCCAAGCTCTTTCAGTGCGGATGTTGTTACTGGGCTGATGCTCGCGATTCTTGATTTTTTGAGACGTTCACCGAGCGAGCTTGCCAACGAACGTGCCATGGCAGAACTGGTAACTGCGATCCAGTCGACATTCCCTTCGTCAATCTGCTCGAGCAATTCAACGTCTTTGATCGCCACATCGCGACTGGAATAAGCCGCAACTTGCGTGACAATGCTACCTGCATCCACCAGTGATGTCGCAAGAATTTCTCTACCGCGACTGGCTCGCACAAGAAGAATTTTCTTGCCGCTGGCTTTTGGTGCCAATTCGGCAGCAAGGCTTTCGGCACGAAACTCACCGGGACAAAGGTCCGCGTTCAGCCGATATGTCGCCAAAGCCGCCATCGTCGCCGTTCCAACGGCCGCGAGTTTCGTCGAACCAATTTTGCGAAGATCAAATCCAAGCTCAAACAACCGCCGGAAGAAATAGTCAACTCCGTTGCGGCTGGAAAACACGATCCAGTCGAATTCACTCGCCTGGCGAATGGCATCATCGAGTGGCCCGTAGTCCTCCGGGGGCTCGATCGCAATCGCGGGTTCGCAGATTACATTTGCGCCTTTTTCCGCCAACAGATTGCCCAACGCGGCGGCCTGATCCCTGGGGCGAGCCACGAGGACAGTTTTCCCGAATAGCGGGCGTTGTTGAAACCAGTTCATCGCGTCCTGCTGCCCAGTCACCTGACCGACAATCACAATCACAGGTGGCGGAAATTTGGAATACGGAGTCAACGATTCGGCGACTTGATCCAGACTGCAATAGATCGCCCGCTGGTCTGGCAGGCTGACTCTGCGCACAATCGCGACCGGCGTCTTTGGATCAAGCCCGTTTTTGATCAGTTCTCCAGTCCAATGCGCTGCGGTTGTCACGCCCATGTAAAAGATCAGCGTGCCTGGGAACTTTGCGAGCGCTGCATAGTCGACTGAGTTGCCGCTACTGTCTTTCTCATGACCGGTCACCAGAGCCACCGCCGAAGCCAGATCGCGATGCGTAATGGGAATTCCGAGGTGACTCCCGGCGGCAAGTGCGGCGGTAATGCCGGGCACGATTTCAAAATCGACATTGTGCTGATGGAGAAAGACGGACTCTTCACCGCCTCGGGCAAACACGGCGGGATCGCCACCTTTCAGTCGCACGACCGTTTTGCCTTTCGCAGCCAGCGCAACGAGTCGCTCATTGATTTCCTGCTGACTCCAGCGGCGCTCCCCTTCGGTGTGTCGCTTACTCTTCGACCGACCATGGCGACCGAGACAGACAAGCTCCGCTGTCGGTGGCGCATGTTCGGCAATCACCGGATTCACCAAATAGTCGTAAAGCACGATATCGGCCAACTGCAGACACTCGACGCCCCGAAGCGTAATTAGCCGTGGGTCGCCCGGGCCGGCTCCGACCAGGTAGACTTTGCCTTCCTTGCGGTTTCCAGTCTGTTTTGTTTTTGTGGAGTCTGCGTCAGCCAATGTAAGTACGATTCCAAATGGAGCTGCATGCGAGCATATACAGAGCGCTTGGCGATAATGTTGCCGAGCAGCTAGAATGGGCAAATATCTTATTCTACCGACTGATCCTCTTCCCTGCGTCCCATGGCTTCGAACCCTTCCTCGCCCGACGCCGATAAGCCGGCGGCAAAAAGCACTGTTTCACCTTCATTGAGGAAGCAGCTTGATCAGCTATTTCAGTATGGCGTCGACAAGCAAAAACTGGGCGATTTCGACTATGCCCACTCGATGTACTCCCAGTGCGCGACAAGGGATGCCAATAATCTCGAATATGTCGAAGCCATGTTCGAGAACCTCAAAGCGATGCACGAGGATACGCCAAAGAAGAAGCTTCGTGTGAAGGAGAGCCGCGCAAAGTTCAAAAAGGCCCTGGCTGATGAAAAGTGGAAGCGAGTCCTCAAGCTCGGACCGGCTTTTCTCAAAGAGAATCCATGGGACGTTGCAACGCTTCGCGGGATGGCCCAGGCTTGTGAGGCATTCGGATTTAACGAAGTCGAATTGCGATATTTGAAAGCCGCTCTCAGTTCCAACTCGAAAGATATCGAAGTCAACAAACACTGCGCCAGCTCGCTTGCCAGAATGGGACAGTTTGACCAGGCAATCGCCTGCTGGCACCGCATCGAAGAAGACCTTCGTACCGAAGCCCGCACCAACATCACCCGCCTGATGCAGATCAAGACCAGGCAAGCCCAGGGGATCGTTCATCCTGATGACCCCAATGCCGTGATGGCGAAGGAAGAAGACCAAAAGAACGACGCCGAGTCAGGCGAGGGCACCGAGGACGCAAACGCAGAAAGTGATGCCGAGTCGGCCAATACTTCCAAAGCGGACAAACCGGCTGACAAACCATCAGCATCCAGTTTGCGAATGGCGAAACCCAAAGAGGAAAAGAAACCTCTCACTGCCGATGACCTCGAGTCCTTGATCAAGAACAACCCGGAAGAACTCGATCCGTACCTGCAACTGGCGGACATTCACGACCAGGAGAAGCGTTACCGCGATGCGGAGCAAGTGTTGCGACGTGCCCTCGCGGTATCTGGAAACAACCTGAAGGTCCAGGAACGTCTGGAAAAAGCGCAAATGCGTCGGTCGAAGGCCTATCTCATTGCTGCCGAGAAGAAAGTAAAAGACGAACCCGGAGAAGCCTCGAAAGAGAGCCTTGCGAAAATTCGACGACAGCATAATCGACTGGAACTGGACATCTACAGTACCCGCTCCGCACGGTATCCGGACGACGCAGGCGTGAAATACGAAGTCGCCGTACGACTGAAACGATCCGGAAACTTCGCCGAAGCGGTGAAGTATTTTCAGGAGGCACAGGCGGATGAGCGATGTGCCGGGTCCGCCATGCTGGCCGCCGGAGAGTGCCTCCAGCAGATGCGGCAGTACACACCGGCACTGCAATCCTACGAAAAAGCCGCTGAAAACAACGCCGGCGACCCGAAATCGGAAACTTACCGGCTGGCCCTTTACCGAGCCGGTGTCCTCGCGACGGGGCTAAAGGACGTTGTCCGGGCCAAAAAGTGGCTGACAGCCCTCATTGAGCTGGACCCGAATTACCGGGATGCCGCCGAACGCCTAGACAAACTCGGGTAAATCTCCCAAGATATAGGGTTCCAGACGGGTGGAAATCGAGCCGATCATAGTGGAACGGCGACGAGCCTTTCCGAACAACATTCTGACATTTGATTTAGATATATGCCAAACACAGCAAGTGCCAAAAAGCGACTTCGTCAGGACGAAGTCAAGAAAGCTCGCAATCGAGCCATCAAGTCCGTGATCCGGAAACGTGTCCGAACAGTCCGAGAGGCTGTTGAGGCTGGCGATATTGCGAAAGCTGACGCCGAGTTCATTCTGGCTGCCAAGCAGCTTGACCGAGCCGGCGCACGCAACGTGATTCACCGCAATGCAGCTGCCCGAAAAAAGTCACGCTTGCAAAAGCTGATCAAGGGCGCCAAGGCGGCATCCTAGTTCGCCAACTGAGATTCGGAAAAGTCGCCAAGACTTCCGTTTCGGTATCGAATAGCGCATCATCACATTTGTAGGTGATGCGTTTTCTATGCGCTTCACGCAGTTCCCTGCCCCAATCGTTGAACTGGATCACGCCGATGTCGAATCAGTCACCAGGTAACGCCGGGCATCAGGACAACGCGCCGCCGACTATTCCGGGCCTTCTTGTCACGCTGATTCTTGCCGTGGCGATGCTGCCCGTTGGCTGGCTAGTTTGCGGCGAGATGATCAACAATTTTGGAAGGCTTGGTGCCATCGGGCTCTGGGCTCTGGGAGCTGTTGCAGCGCTGGCACATCGTCGCTGGCGAAGAATTGAACAGTCCAGCGCGATCATCCTCTGTATCGCACTCGCACTCGCGTTCTGTCTGGCAGAGATCTACTGGATTCAGAAAAATATTGTCGATGCGGAAACGTTCGCAAAAGCCGCAAAGCTCTTCCCTACGTTCCTTACCGAGTACAAGGTCGATGCATTCGCTGCAGGGATCTTTACCGTCTTTGGAATGGGTAGTTTCTGGCAACGCCCTTGAAGCCTTACAGCGGCTTTCTGAGAATGACACCGAGAAACCGGAACTTCTCAGCCCCCTCCGGTCACTACGGATCGCACGGACCGCAACCAGTCTTGCGTACCCAGCGTCACGTGCGCCAATGAGCCGTTCATCGTCTTTTGGTGAATGTGAATGTCGAAGGCTGAAGACTCTCTTGCCGACCAGCTTTTTTTGTACGGCTCGTTGCCGCGAAGCAGATCGTACGTTTGGCATCCGTCGTCGATTGCCGTCCTGATTGACATCATAATGCTGATATTTCCCGCACCGATCTCCAGAAACTCTGGATCAACGCCCGACTGGTAGGAGAAGACTGCATCCGGACTGATCAGTTGATACTCCGCAGCAATCGGCTGGGCATCCGACATTAGCAAATTGATTCGTAACTGGCCGGTGGCCATTAACTCACGAGCGCAGTCCTTGTGAAATGCGTGAAACGATTCATCCTCGAACACACCACTGCTTCCCAGAGAACCGCGACGAGCGTTATGCAGCCGGCAGACATGGTCAAAGGCTTCATCAAGTCGGTCAAGTCTCGTCACGCACTCGAACTGCAATTTTTCAGAAGCGATCCAGTCGCGGTGCCATTTTCGGCAGCGTTTTCGGTGGTTCTTTGAGAGTCGCGACAGATATTCTTCCCAGGTGGGCGGCAACGCGACTTGCCACGAAGAGACCGAATCGCGGTGATATACCGAGAAGGACTCCCTGTCGAGCTGATTCACAAGTTTGCGCATCGCTACATCATCGGTGTCCACACTTTCCAGTTTGGCAGCATTCCAGGTTTTACCTGCATTATTGCTCAGCCAGTTAGCCACCTCGGCGGTAAAGGCCTCACAACAGCCGACTTGAGACAACAGAGTCATGTGATCACTGCAAACGTGGCCATCGCCCAGAAAACGCAGCTTCTTCGTGAGTCTCTTATTGACCACATAGAACGGCGCGATTCCAACTAGCTGTCCATCATCCAGTCCAATGAGCAGGCAGAGCTCGGCACGGGATGAGTTCTCACAGTAGCTTCGCCACCAGGGGATAATCCACTGAGGCGACATCATGGGCTGATGGGCAGCCAGCTCCTGCCATGCTTCCATGTAGCCAGTCACGTCGTCAAAGTGGCTAACTTTTTTGATCTTCATGTGTTCGTCGACAAGGTAGGGGGGCGGCGTTAGACGCTTGTGGACGCCGCATCTCGCTGGCTCAGGGTCTTTTCTGAAGTGTCCGAAGCGTCTGAAGCGTCTGAAGTGCCTGAAGCGAGAACCCCGGCGAGTTCCTGAGTGGCCCGTTCAACGGACTCAAGCGTCGCTGATGATGCTTCCACGCCTTCCAGGCTGGAGATTCCGCCTTCCGCCTCTACATTGACTTGATACCTAACAGGGTATTTGAATTTTTCCTCCGCCTTGGTCGGCAAGAATCGGGAAATCAACCTCGCCGCTCGCGAGCCGGCAACCTTGGCATTTGCAAGGAAGCCATCCGGGCTGGACGACAAATTCTTGCAACCAAGTTTTTTACGCAGCATTCGATTCGCAAGGTGCACGTTGATCTGACGTCGTGCGTGAGTCGTCAGGTGTTCCGTAGAAATGGAAATGTTGAGTCCACTGGTGTTTTCTACGCGGTGAGGCGTGTTCTGCGCCCAAGTTACCATGTCGCCACCAACCATTTCGTAAACTTCGGCTTCGTCATCGAACTCGGCAAGATAATGCATGTCTTCGGGACGTTGGCCAGCGTGCAGATCTTCCAAATCCGACTGGCTGACGAATGGGCTTCGTAGTGGGTAAACCCAGCACTTCTTCTCACCGCGAAGATGCCAAAGAATATTCAGGGGCGTATCAACGTGGTAATAGACGATTGCGCTCGGCGACGAGATCAGGAGGTTGGCAGTTCGATGCGTCGCTTCCAGTCCTGGGCAACGGGACTCCAGCTCATCGTAAGCATCATTAATCAACTTGCGCAAATCGGAATGGTGATCCATCAACCGCATCACATTGATCCACAGATGTCCACGCTTGACGACATCAAGCAGTTGTTCTCCTGTCGCCCCGTTTCGGTTGCACTCGAACCACTCATAGTTCATCTTGTCGCGACCCATCGTGCTGACGGTCATATCCGCAACTGGATGCCTGTCCAGAATGCGAATCAGGTTCTCATCCGAAAACAGACCACTTTCCATCATTCGATGCTGGACAAAAAGGTTGTCGTTCCCCAATGCCTTTGAGTGTTCTTCATTCCAGCCGCACAGAATGTCCTGATTCACCATTTTCAACTGCCCCTTTTGATGTTTAAGTCAGAACAATTCTAGCTCGTGCTTCCCGAGTGATGGTTGCGGTAGCAGATATTCGATCTAGCAGGATTCTACGTGGGGCTTCCCCTGACTATTGCCCCTGGACTCTGGCAGTGGAAAGCAACGTTAGTTGCAAAAAAGCCACGTCAAAGTGAGTCAATTCCTGAAAAAACCCGACGGCAGAGCATTGGCCCTGCGTTTGCATCTCCTCCCATCAGTGAGTCAACTTATTCTGAGGGGAATACGATGTTAAACGCTGTCAAGAACCACTACGAACTTCTGGAACTTAGTCCCAACGCAAGCGAAAAAACGATTGAGCGAATGTTTCGCTTCCTCGCGGCGAAGTGGCACCCGGACGCTGGCGGTGACCGACAGAAATTCTCTCAGCTGGTTGCTGCCTTCGAAGCCCTGAAAGATCCAGCTTCACGCGCTGCATACGATGTAAGCCTCGCCCAGCAGCAAATGAAAGAAGCCCGAATCGTCGCGCATGCTGACCAGGCCGGATCAGATACGGTGGACCGCCACAAGCTTTTGCGACTGTACTACGCGGCACGACGACAAAACAGCAAAAAGCCGGCGCTGGGTAATGCTGGTGTCGAAACACTCATGAACGTCCCCGCCGAAGTTCTGGAATTCCACCTCTGGTACTTCCGTGAGAAGGGATGGATCAAACGCGAAGACAACGGTGGATTTTCCATCACTGCCGAAGGTGTCGATCGAGTCGAAACACGTGAAATCGAACTCGCGAACACGCACCTACGCATCGAATCGAAGCAACAGCCTGCGGCCATCGTCACAACCAACCATGCCCCATCAACCAACGTTCCTGCAAGCGTTGCGTAGTTGAAACTTTCCCCGAAGTTTTTGAATTGAGGAACACCGATTTGCACCTCCCTGGTGCTGGTTGGTGTTCTTTTTTTGGAAGCCACCAATTCAGGAAAGCAACGAGGCAAGCGCCTCAGACAAAAGGATGTACTGGCCAATGTCGTTGTAGGCCTGGGATGAGGTCCGCATCAGTCGCGGGCAGGAAGATGGCCCGGAGAAAATTGGCACTTCAATTCGGTGCTCCGTATACAACCGTTGCTTCAGCAAGTCGCCATCCTCATCGCCTGAAGAGCCCCCAACAACCGGGATCGACGAAAGGGCTGCGATCATATCGACAGGCGCGGGCGATTCGATCCCTTGCGATTCCAGCAGGCAAGCGCGGGCTTGCAGGGCAAGATTTCGGTTGGCTTCCATCAGTGCAGTCAATCCGCCAGGCATCAACCCTTCAAGAAATTCAATCGCCGGCTTGACGGAAAGGACGGTCGTCGCGTCCCATGTCCCGACCCAGTCAAATTCAGCAAGGAATCTTGATCGGCCTGGTCTGGGCTTATTGGCACCATGACTGATAACGGTCGGGCGAACACTTTCCTGCAATTCACGACGTACCCATAGAAAGCCGGAAGCTTTCGTGGCGCAAAGCCACTTGTGATGGTTGGCAGTGTAGTAGTCGGCCTGAAGTATCTCGAGGTTTACTGGAATTTGCCCGGGAGCATGGGCTCCATCGACCATCACCAGAATCCCGCGTTCATGTGCGGCGCGAATAATCTCTTCGAGCGGCAGTACCAGGCCAGTCGGACTGGTAATGTGGTCAACGACAAGTAAACGCGTCCGCTCGCTGAATTCGGCAACGATCGCATCAACGACTTGTTGTGAATCTTCCAATGGAAAAGGTACAGCGGCAACTCTGACAGTCGCGCCCGCCCGCTCGGCAGAAAAACGGACAGCATTTGAACATGCGTTGTATCCGTGATCCGTTATGAGGACTTCGTCATTCGATTCGAACGGGAATGAGCGCATCACGGCGTTCACACCGTCGGTGGCGTTCCTAACCCAACCGATATCCTGAGCGTCGGCGCCGATCACTTTCGCGACGGATTCCCGCACCTCGTCCAGCTTTGCTTCGAGGCCCCGCTCCGGCGCGAGAAACTGGATTGGGCGAGCTTCGAGTTCGTCCTGAAATCTTCGCTGTGCTTCAAGAACAACGGTTGGAGCCGCACCAAAGGATCCGTGATTCAGAAAGACAATTCCGGGATCCAGCTGCCAATGATGACGATACGGTGAGGCACTCATCCTGTTCCCATGCCACCTGTTCCCATGCCACCTATTCCCATGCCACCTTGCCGGCAGGGAATACCGGTCCTTCGACACATGTTCGCTTATAGTCGCAGGTCCCATCTTCCTGATGAATCATTGCAACGCATGTAAAACAAATCCCGATCCCACAGGCCATTGGCTCTTCGAGGGAAACTTCGCAGGACACACCATGTTGCCGGGCCACGCGACTGACTGCCGCCATCATCGGGTGCGGTCCGCAACAGACAACGTGGGTTTCGACCGGATCTTCAGCGAGCAACTCGGGCAACAGATCAGTTACCAGCCCATGATGGCCGCGAGAACCGTCGTCTGTGGCGATTCGTAAGTCGAGTCCGGTCGCTTCAAAATCGTCCAACCCGGCCAGGCGACCAGAAGTGCGGGCGCCGTACACGAACGTCGCTTTGTCGACTGGTTTTGCATCGCGGCCAAAGGCGCGTTTCCCCAGGCGTTCTTTCGCAACGGCCAGGAAAGGTGTCTGGCCAAT
>CALHZT010000096.1 GCA_938040995.1 uncultured Pirellulaceae bacterium
AGGGTTTTAACAACAAGGTAAAACTGGTTACCAGAAAATCGTATGGCTTTCGAACTCAAGAAGCCTATGAAACAGCTCTGTACCACAATCTTGGAAAGCTACCCGAACCAAAATTCACCCACAGATTCTGCTGAAGAGGCAAAAAGATAGGCTCCCCCTGAAACACTGTTGGAAACGCTCGACCTGGGACTGCCGACCAGAATTTTCGAGCCGCTTGCTGCCACACGGGATCCAAACGAGTCGGGATCATCTGTAAACGGGCTGGCGATGCTGTTGATGAGTACCGGCGATGTACCGGACAGATCGTAAACGTGAACGAATCCTTCTGCATCCAATGACGAGCTGAACGTGGAGGCTTCTCCCACGTAGAGCGTATCGCCAACAAGGGCGACACTAGTGCCGAAGGTCGTGAGGGCTCCATTATTTTCTCTGAGAATAGTAGCCTCGAGTGCAAGCTCGTTGTTGTCCAACGAAAATTGATAGACTCGACCGGCCGAGCGAAGAGAGCCTGAAGGAGACGACGCTACGATCGTTGAACCGTCAATCTCAAGACCGAAGGTAAAGAAGTCCTGACGATTCGTTACCGGATTTGCAATCGAATCAAGTAGTGTCGCGGTACCAGCGGCCGCATCAAGGTCGTAGGCATATAACGTTGCCGTATCGCCTGTACTAAAGCCGCCTCTCTCACCGATCACAATGGTAGTGCCGTCAAATGCAATATTGGTACCGAACTGGTCGTTCTCTTCAGGATCCGGATTCTCAATGATCGTGACAACGCTGGGAGTTCCATTGCTGATGTCATAGACATAGACAGCACCGATGTTGCGGACTCCGTTGATATCTTCGTCGGGCGACGCAACGACAACGATGTCGCCCTGGATGGCGACATCGTCTCCAAAGCGGTCACCGTTGTTGGTGTCGCGTCCTCCAACCGATGAAAGGAGGTTTGCGTTGCCTCCCGTGATTTCGAAGATGTGAACTTCTCCGTCCGTAAAGGATGTACTTTCTTTCCCCGGAGCTCCGACGACGACGATGTTGCCCTCGATGGCCAAAGCATCTCTTTCTCCAAACCATTCGAGCGAATTGGTTGCGTTTGGATTGTCTATCGTCACAACATGCTCGTTGGTGATCGCGTCAAAGACTTCGACGTTGCCACTTTCGTCTGCCGCCTTGTCTGCCAGTGGCTTACCCGTCACGTAGTACTGATCGCTGATTGCCACCGACTCGCCCTGGAACGTAAACGGATCTGCGTTATCAGAGGTCGGGAAAAGGGTGTCCAGTGAATCGACACCTGCCAGAAGAATTCGGGATTCAAGCGATTCGACTTGCATGTCCAGCAACGGCTGGCAATTTCGAACTTCGGGTTTTCCAGTACGCGCGCTTCGACGTTTCATCTATGCCCCACCTTTAGCTAATCGACCTAACACCAAACCAACAGGGGGAAGTTATCCGAAAAAAGTTCTTGAATCGACTGGGTTCTTCCGGATTTTGGCCGATAAGTGCAAATTTGTGTGTTCAATTGACGGAAATAGGCTGCCAAGCGGAACGGCTCAACCACGGACGGCACAGGATCAGCGAAGATCTGTGGGTAGTTCGCCATGAAAAGACGCGTGGAGTGTTTGCCGGTTCGACAATTCGAAACGAGAACGGCGTGGAACAGGAGGAGATCTGAGTTGAGAAGCCGTCCGAGTTGCCACTTTGGCTACAAAATCACTCTACATTGAATCCACAGGAGCGTTCATGTCGAGGTCGCTCCAGAGATTTGCCGAATCGGGCATCGGGCGATTCCAACTATGACCGAGCACCGCGTCATTCGCATTTCTGCCGGCTTCGACCAGTCCACGATCGCTTGTGAAAAAGTCATGATGCAAAGCAATGTTCACGACGAACTTTACATGACCATCTTCGAAAGCAATGTTCATGCCCTTGCCGCCGTGCATTAGAACGGTGCCGCCGTCGTTTTGCGTGAAGAAACCATCGGACATGATCGGGAAAAAGCTGCGACCTAGATTCTGGGTCGCTAGATGTCGCCGTCTGGAAATATGCCCCAGCGTATACATGTAGCTACCACCCATGACTCGCTGCAAACTGGCAAGTGTTTCACCATCTGCAGATTCAATCTGTTCAATCGAGGGCACAAAAAAATGATGCCGACCATTGGCACCAAGATTTGAACTCGGACAGAGGAAAACAGAGTGATCCGTTTGATAGCCACCCTGGACCAACTGCGGAGCATAAAAACCGGCGACGCCCGTTTTGCCGATTGTCGGAATGTACGGGAAGGATCCAGTCGATAGCCAAAGTCGCTGGTTGGTGGCGTTTGCTTCGGCGAGTTTCTCCGCCGTGCTCGAAACGTTGGTCAGATTGGCAGAGCCCCACGCCTGGTTATTGCGTTCTCCAAACATGGCAAGCGCCACGCTGGATGAGCGAAGATTGTTTTCACAAGCGACTCGCCGGGCCTGATCGCGGCTGCCAGCAATCGCGGGGAAGAAGAGCAGGGCGGCTGCGAAGAAGATGCCCGCAGCGACTGCCGCGTCAATCATGTCCCAGCCATGCTTTTGAGGATTCCACTCGCTAAATACCTGCGAGAAAGGCGAATGCTTCGCAGCAGCGTTTCTTGAATCTGTCAGACTTCGCGGTTGAACAACGCGACCAGTCTCCGACACCGATTCGGCAACAAATCGACAAGTCGCCGCCGCCAGTCCAGCCGGTGGTTCATGCTGCCAGCGATCTTCCTCCAGCGGAGCCAGTCGCAATTCAAGCATGTCCAGCTTTTCACGCAAGGCTGGATTGTTTTCCAGCTCGCGTCGGACTTTTTCATGCTCGTCGCCATCCAGTGCGCCGAGCAAATATCCCAGTAAGTTCTCTTCTTGCATATTAAAAAAACGTCTGTGCGATAACTTG
>CALHZT010000097.1 GCA_938040995.1 uncultured Pirellulaceae bacterium
TTTCCGCCAGGTCGTTCCTGATACCAGAGATGCGCGTCCGACTTGCCATCGCCTTGAAGCATCATCAGATCTTTTGATTGGTGATACTTCAGCCGATGAGCCTGAGCCTCAAAGAGCTGGCCTTCCGTCGATTTGCCCCAGACACGCGTATTGCCTGAGGCGACCAGCTCGACCTTGTCCTTCGCTTGGCCAGGCAGCTGAAACAAATCCATTTGCTGGCAATTCATACGAACAGTTTGCGGGCGAAGATCCTCGTGCTTTGCCATGGAGATCTGATCGTCCCAGCCATTGACCGGCCCGTAAAGCGATTGAACGTCGCCGCGAAACGTCATAAGCCTCCTGGCCAGCGACCCTTCAAACGATTGCTGAAAACCAACCTTGAGAAATGAAAGGCTACCAGGATTGCCGGCCCCACCGACAGGTTTTCTCGCCTGGGTCACAGCATTGTTGGTTAGGTTGGCAGATCCAAGCGGGTTGCCGCGGCGAACTGTTTGCACCCATCCTGGTCCGGTGCCGCGAATTTTCTGCGTCTGTTGATCGAGGTCCAGTCGCATGACATGGGCCCGGTCAATGGAAACCAGCCCTGAACCGTCAAAGGTGCGATTCTCCAACTGCACGCTTCCGTCGGCAACAATCGACTGAAGGTTCACCTCCTGCTCGCCGATTCCTTTCGATCCAAAGTGAATCGGTGAGGTCAGAACCGCGATGAGCTGGTCCGCCTTGATGTCCTGAGCCGGCCCGCGGGCGAGCACACTGTCACTACATTCGATGCGTTGCCCATCGAATCGCATGCCGGCCTTCCAGCGGATGTCCGCGGTCGGTGGCCGATTGGGATATTGTGCTGCCATATCTTTGGGAAGCGGAACGATGGCCGCGCCGGGCCCATCGATCCAAAGCTGGTTTTGGCCGCGATCAAGATGAATGTTGCGGCCAACCAGCCGCAATTGCCGGGCTCGTACGTCTGCGGGCGAGCCATGAATAACGGCGACGCCGCCCGACTCGCTCAAGTGGCTCAAGCGAAACTGATCGCCCGTCATTTGAATATCGGAGGCCTGCCCACCGCCCTGCACCAGTTCGACGGCTCGAATGTTTCCGTCGAGAACGATATCACCAAGCTGGTAGTCGCTACCGCTTCGCTCCAGCGTCGCATTTAGCGACTGGCCCTCGATTTGAAAGCGTCGCGGTGCTTCGGCAACCGTCGTTTCTTCTTCGGGAGTCAGCAGTAAAAGTTTCGAACCATCTTCCGCTGGCTTGGCTGAGTTGAGATTGCTGGCGACAGGATTGTGAAGCATCGCGACCTCGTGAACATTCACGTTGACGCTGTTCACGAATGCGACCATCTGTTCCGTTTCAATCTTCACGTTTTCTTCCGCGAGGATATTCTCCAGTCGCAGGTTGCCTGCCTGTCCATCGCCCGCCGCCGTAGCGGTTGGCGCTGTCAGCATGTGGACTCGCATTCGTTGAGCCTGAATGTTTCCCATGCGTTCGATTTCGCAGCGGGTGTCGCCCGTCACGACGAGTTCCAGCAAGTCGCCGGTTGACTGATTCAGGTTGTTCACGGGACGAACCTGGATACCATCCTGCCAGAACAGTTTCAGCTCCGTCGTGATCGGTTCACCAGGCCGCGAAAGACCAGATTGATAATTGCCAGGCCCCTGCGCAACGAGGTTGCCGATGTTGGTGATCGAGCCGGTTGTCCCGTTCGTTGATTTTGAGAACTCTGAAAGATCGTAGGCCAGCCGGTTCGCGGTCACCTGGTGCCAGCGTTGATCGGCGCCGCTTCCCGTCGTTGTCGTAATGATGGCTGGACTTCCGACCGCGATGACTTTTTGCGGTTCGAGTTTTGGAATCGCGGACTGAAAGCGGGCAGCCGGATCTTTCCTGTTCGACTCGACATTGGCGACTGGTGCGACGGTGACCGCGTTCAGCAGTCGCCGGAACGTCACGGCAAGTTGGTCGCATTGAAGCTGCTCCGGCGCGTTCCCGGTTCGTTTTCGTGTAATCCGGACGGCTTCGTTGATGCTCGCCATGCCACGCTGAATATCAACCAAGACAGGTCCTTCGCAACGCACGTTGACTGGAATGCCGGGGCCGGCAGGTTTCGCGAGGAAACCGTCTGGTCCAGCGCTGCGTCCGTGGCTTTGATCAGGCAGGAAAATGGTGGCCTGTTCAAGATGCACCAGCTCGATCTGCCGAATGGTCGACGGGCTCGGGCTGGGCAAGCGACTGCTTTCACGATTCGAGCCACTTGAGCCAGCAATGCTCGCGTTCACACCTGGTTTTGAGAACGCGTCCATGCGAATGGTCAGATCGCGACCGCTGCCGAAATTTGGGCCAACCTGAAAGTGCACCTCATTGGCGGTTGAAATCGTGTCGGGTGTGAACTGCACACCGGATGTATCAATCTGAATTCCGTCAGAACCATTCGCCGTTGTCGGACTTCCCTGAATAACGACTCGTCCAGCCAGGTATCCAAACTTTGGTTTTCCCAACCTGCCGACTCGGAGTGCTGTTTTGTCCTGGGTGTTGCCGCCAGGTTGCAGTTTCGATCTGATGAATGATTCGGAATCGTCTTTTTCGAACGTGACGACGGCGCCTTCTTCGGCCTGAACGATCCACGTGCGGGCATCCGCCTCTTCATTCTGGTAAATGACGGTGCACGGATTCAGGTGCAGCCGGCCATCATCCAGCCGCCGGGGATCCTGGGTAAGCAACAGAAAATCGCCGGTAGCGATGATGGCGGTTTCGCTGGCTCGCTCCCAACTGCTGGCCGATGGAAACAACCGGTTGATGAGCGGTCGAAACTGTTCATCAGGAATTTGAAAATCGTCGTACGATTTCTGAATGTTCCTCGATCCCTCGGCGATGTGCGATTGAGAGGGTTCGATCATCGGTACGACGACTTCGGCGTAGCCAAGGTAGGTGATCACAAGGATCACAATACTGATGGCGGCGTGGAAGAGTCGCGTGAACATTGGTTGTCGCCGAAAGCGATTCTCGTTTCTATGGTGTGTTGGTACGGATTACGCGCCGCGCTGCTGATACTTTGACACGATGTCTTCCCAGCGGTTCTTCGACTTGAGAATCGTTTCGATAAGTTCGCGAACGGCGCCTTTGCCGCCGGTGGTCCTGGTGGTGTAATGAGCCGCCTTGCGGACTTCTTCGACCGCGTCGGCAACCGCCACAGAAAGTCCGACGGCGTTCAGGACCGGCAAGTCAGTGAGGTCGTCGCCGATATAGCACAGCTGGTCGAGATTCAGGTTGAGCGACTGGGCGATTTCGACGGCTGCGGGCAGCTTGTCCTTGAAGCCCTGCCGGACAATGTCGATGCTGAGCTCGGCGGCTCGGACCTGAACGATGTGCGAAGTTCTTGCTGTCAGGATGCCAAATCGAAAGCCGGCCTTTTGCCAAAGCGCGATTCCCATCCCGTCGCGGACGTTGAAGGTCTTCGTTTCAATCCCTTCGTTGTCAAACGTAAGCGATCCATCGGTGAGGACTCCGTCCACATCGGAAAGGATCAGCTCGATACCCTGTAAACGTTCTGCAAGCTTCATGATGAGACGGGAAAAAGGTTGGGTGTCAGGGGGCGGGTGTCAGGAATCGGGTGTCAGGAGTCGGGTGTCAGGAGTCGGGAATAAGGTCTGAGGTTGAGGATCTCAGAGATGAGTGCTCTCAACCGCAAAACGAAAGCGTGATGGGGCCGTCGTCATCTGGTGATTCGTTACGAACCAGTGATGCGCGTGGTTCGCTCGATTTATGTGGTTCGCCTGATTCGCTTTTGACAGGAAGGTCCACGACATCCGTGATGTCGATCAAACCAAGTGGCCGTCCGGCTTTGTCGACGACTGGCAATTCGCTGATTTTTCGCTCAGCCAGAATTTCGATGGCGCTTTCGAGCATCGCGCCGCGCAGCACGCTCTTTGGATTGGGCGTCATGACATGCGCGATCGGTTGATCCAGTGCGTCTTCGCGCCGATCTTCAAACAGTCGGGCAAAATCACTATCTGTAAAAATGCCCCGCAACACGCCGGTCCGGTCAACGAGCATGATCGCACCGCTACGGCGACCGGGTTGGCCAACGTCGACGAGGACCTCGCGGACTGTTAGCGAAAGCAGAGCGACTCGACAATCATCCGTGTGTCGCATGACTTCTTCGACCTTGGCCAGTTTGCGACCGAGGCTGCCGCCAGGATGAAACTGTGCAAAATCTTGTGGCTCGAACTGGCGCTCGGTCGCCGCAGCAAGTGCCAACGCGTCTCCCATCGCCAACATGGCCGTGGTGCTGGTCGAGGGCGCTAACCGGAGCGGATCGGCTTCGCGCAATGTTCCGAGTTTCAACGTGCAATCGGCGACTCGTCCCAGACTGCTTTCCGCCAACGCCGTCATGGCAATGATCCGGCAACCCAGTCGGTCAAGATGCGGCAACAGTCGCGTGATCTCTTCCGTCTCGCCACTGAACGACAGCACGAGAATAACATCGTCGGACCGAACCCGACCGAGGTCGCCATGGATGGCTTCGGCCGGATGCATGAAGTGACTGGGAGTTCCCGTCGATGCGAGTGTCGCGGCGATCTTCTGGCCGACGAGGCCGGCTTTGCCCATACCGGTGACGATTACACTTCCGCCACAGTCAAGGATTAGTTCGATGGCCTCGACAAACGACTCGTCCAGTCGCTCGGCCAGCTGCTCAATCGCGGCGGCCTCCTGTGAGAGAATGGATCTTGCCAGTGAAAGCGGATCCATCGATCCCTTTTCTTGAAAGCCACCATCGCTCAGGGGCAGTGCAGAACTCGCAGGCATGACTGTCTTCCTTGACATCATCCGGGTGAAAATTTCCTGTATGAAATCCCTTTGCCGCGTCCATTCGGCAAAATTGCAGATTTCGTGACTCGTAGTCTAAACCGCACACGAACAGCCGCGAATAGAAGAATGATGGCCACCAATGCCAGCACTGCTGCGGCCATGAATGCCAGCACTGCTTCCATAGGCCCTTGAATGCGGGCGAAGACAGGGGTAACCTCGGGAAATTTTGTACAGCGCACTCTTTCCCAAGCCTCAATTCGCGCGATTACTCGCCAAAGAGCAGCCAGATTTGCCACGCCGCGACGACATAAAAAAGATTCTGATCATTGGCTCAGGACCGATTGTTATCGGTCAGGCCTGTGAATTTGACTATTCCGGAACCCAGGCCTGCAAAGCCCTCCGCGAGGAAGGTTATGAGGTCATTTTGGTGAATTCCAATCCGGCGACGATCATGACCGATCCCAGCACGGCGGACCGGACCTACATCGAACCGCTGACCTGGCAAATGGTCGCGAAGATCATCGAGAAGGAACGGCCCTGTGGGCTGCTGCCGACTCTGGGCGGTCAAACGGGTCTTAACGTTGCCATGGATCTGGCCCGCGAAGGCGTGCTGGAAAAATTCAACTGCGAGATGATCGGTGCGGATGCCGCCGTGATTGCCAAGGCCGAAGAACGCGAACAGTTCAAAACGGCCATGGAAAAGATCGGACTCGACGTCTGCATTGGCGAAACGGTTACAACGATCGAAGACGCCCGCCGGGTGATGGAAAAAGTCGGCTTGCCCTGCGTTGTCCGCCCGAGCTTCACGATGGGTGGGAGTGGTTCCGCGATCGCCTATAACCGCGACGAATTCGATTCGTTGGCCCGGAACGGTCTCGACCAGTCGCCGGTATCCGAAGTCCTCATCGAAGAATCCATCATCGGATGGAAAGAATACGAGATGGAGGTGATGCGCGACGTTGATGACAACGTGGTGATCATTTGCGCGATTGAAAACTTCGATCCAATGGGTGTGCACACGGGCGATTCGATTACCGTCGCGCCGGCACAAACCCTGACGGACAAAGAATACCAGCGGATGCGTGATGCCAGCCTCGCGGTCATTCGCGAAATTGGTGTCGAGACGGGCGGGTCGAATATTCAGTTTGCGATCAATCCCGAAAATGGTCGCATGATTGTGATCGAGATGAATCCCCGAGTCAGCAGGTCCAGCGCGCTCGCATCCAAGGCGACTGGATTTCCGATCGCCAAGATCGCGGCCAAGTTGGCGGTTGGATATTCACTTCACGAACTTCCAAACGACATTACCCGCGAAACCAAAGCGTGTTTCGAACCGACCATTGATTACGTCGTCACGAAGATTCCGCGTTTTGCGTTTGAGAAATTCCCCGAAGCCGACTCGACGCTCAGCACGCAGATGAAAAGTGTTGGCGAAACGATGGCGATCGGAAGAACGTTCAAAGAATCGTTTCAGAAAGCGCTTCGCGGGCTCGAAGTCGGTCGATTCGGCTTTGGATGTGACCATGCGGATCTGTGGGGAACACCGGAGCAACCGGACGATGACGAGATTCGTGCGATGCTCGCGCGACCCAACTCGGAGCGAGTCTGGTATTTGCGATACGCGATCAAGAGCGGCATGACCATGGAGAAGATTCATGAGATCACGGCGATCGACCCGTGGTTTCTGGATCACCTTTTTCAGCTGGTTGAGATCGAAGACGAAATCGCTGCCTGCGACTTGCTGGCAAACATGTCGACTGATCTGATGCGTAAAGCCAAGCAATCCGGCTTTTCGGACCGCCAGATCGCGACTTTGACAGATTCGACCGAAATGGAAGTCCGCGAGGATCGCGTCCGCCGCGGCGTCGTTGCCGTCTTCAAGGCGGTGGATACCTGTGCCGCGGAGTTCGAAGCCTACACGCCCTACTTCTACTCAACGTACGAAGAAGAGGACGAGACGCCCGCGGAACCCGATGGTCGCCGGATCATCATTCTTGGCGGCGGACCCAATCGCATCGGTCAGGGAATCGAGTTCGACTATTGCTGTTGCCACGCGAGCTTCGCGCTCAAGGAGCTTGGCATCCAGTCGATTATGGTCAACTCGAACCCGGAAACGGTGAGTACCGACTACGACACCAGCGACATCCTGTTCTTCGAACCGCTGACAATCGAAGACGTGCTGAATATTTGCGACCGGATTGATCCGGACGGAGTCATCGTGCAGTTCGGCGGTCAGACGCCATTGAACCTTGCCAAGGCGCTCGAGGCCGCGGGTGTTCCAATCATTGGTACGTCGGTTGATACGATCGACGCGGCGGAAGATCGCGAGCAGTTTCAGAAAGCCCTCGAGACGCTTGGGCTGAAACAACCGTCCAATGGAATCGCACGGACTATGAACGAGGCGCGGGCTCAGGCCGAGAAGATCGGCTTCCCCGCACTGGTGCGTCCGAGTTTTGTACTCGGTGGTCGAGCCATGGAGATTTGCTACGACAAGCAGCAGTTCGAAAAGTTCGTGACGGAAGCGTTCGTTGTAGCGCAGGGTCAGCCGGTATTGATTGACAGTTTTCTTGAAGATGCCACGGAAGTCGATGTTGATGCGATCGCTGACGGAACCGATGTGATCGTTGCCGGTGTCATGGAACACATTGAAGAGGCCGGCGTGCACTCGGGCGATTCCGCCTGTGCGATTCCGCCGTTCAGTCTGTCCACCGCCGTCATGGAAGAGATCCGGGAAGCCACCGTTGCGCTGGCGAAGCACTTGAAGGTCGTGGGACTGATGAACATCCAGTTCGCCGTCAAGAAACACGCCGACGGACACACGCTGTACGTGCTCGAAGTGAACCCACGAGCCAGCCGGACGGTGCCATTCGTAGCCAAAGCGACGGGGATGCCAGTCGCCAAGATCGCCGCAAAAGTGATGGCAGGTTCGTCGCTGGCAGAACTTGGCGTCCATGAAGATCCGCTTCCGACACTTGTTTCGGTGAAGGAAAGTGTCTTTCCATTCCGAAAGTTCGCGGGCGTCGACATCGTATTGGGCCCGGAAATGCGAAGTACGGGCGAAGTCATGGGGATCAGCGAGTTCTTCTCGCTCGCATTCGCCAAGAGCCAAATTGCGGCTGGAGTTCACCTGCCAACCGATGGCAATATCTTTCTGAGTGTGACAAACCGTGACAAGGACGTCGCGATTCAGCTCGCGAAGCGACTGGTCGATATGGGCTTCGGCATTCTTGCAACGGACGGGACGGGCCGCCGGTTGGCTGACGCCGGGCTTGAGTATCAACAAGTCAAAAAACTGCCGGAAGGGCATCCGAATCTGACCGACTATATGATTGACGGCAAGGTATCGCTCGTCATCAATACGCCGATGGGAAAAGGTGCGAGAACGGACGAAGGAATTATTCGTGCCGCCGCGGTCCAGTACGGTGTGCCGTGCATTACAACCATTCAGGCTGCCGAAGCCGCCGTCATGGCGATGGAAGCCTTGCGGGAACGCGACCTGTCCGTGACGGCAATCCAGGACCGACTTGCGACAACGTCTTAAGGCAAGTTCAGGCGAAAGGACGGGACGGCGAGGCTCCGTCCGAGCCGCAGACTTTGCTCAGCGATACGCCATCTCATGAAAAGCCAGAAAATACGAACGAGCGCCCGGCCGCAAAAAAAGCCGCCCGCCACCAAACAGTGGACCGGCAAGATCCACTGTGGTGACGCGACCAAAATTCTCGCGAAGGTTCCTGAGAACCTCGTCGATACGATTGTTACCAGCCCGCCGTATTTTCAACAGCGCAACTACGACAGTCAGAAACAGGTTGGCCGCGAATCGACTCCGCAGGAATACGTAGATCGCCTGGTCGAAGTCTTCGCCGCCGCGCGGAGTTGCCTGAAACCGACTGGATCACTCTGGCTGGTGCTCGGCGACAAGTATCAGAAGGGACGCCTGTTGGGCATGCCGTGGCGAGTCGCACTTGCGCTGCAGGATGATGGCTGGATTCTGCGGAGCGACATCATCTGGCACAAACCGAACGCGATGCCGTCATCGGTCAAGTCGCGACCGACGACGGATCATGAGTATGTATTCTTCCTGACCGCGTCCGCCGATTATTACTACGACCAGGATTCCATCCGTGAACCGCACGTCACGTTCAGCGAAAAGAGTCGCATGAAAGGTGGTCGGACTCATTTCTTCAAGCGCGGCAGCACGCCGGAGCAGGGAAAGAACGGCGGGAATACCAATTTGCACGATGCGCGTTGGGACCAGGCGTTTCATCCCAAGGGACGCAACAAACGGACGGTCTGGACGATCCCGCTTTCCAAAGTTCGCGAAGCGCACTTTGCCGTGTTTCCGGAATCGCTTGTCGAAACGTGCGTGCTTGCGGGCTCACCAAAAGGCGGCGTGGTACTCGACCCGTTCATGGGGAGCGGAACGACCGCGATCGTTGCCGGGCGGAACGAACGAGAGTACGTGGGGATCGACTGCAATTCCGAATACTGCTCGATGGCTCGCAAGCGAATCAAAGCGGCTGCGGCAAACTCAAAGTGAGCATGGGGAAAACGTCGCATCGGGTTCCGCCGCAGAGCCTGGAAACCAGTTGGGTAAGCGTTCGCCCGAGTCGTAGTGTGGTGCAATTACGCTGGCGATATCATAACCCGACGCGTGAGCGCGTGAGCGAGGGACGTAGTCCCGTCGGGTTTGTCCCTCGCTCACGCGTTTTGAAGTTGCACACTTTTTAACTTCGAACGGTCGGCCCCTCCCTAAATCCCTCCCCCCGACGGAAAAACGACGATTGACTCGCCTTTAATCGTCATTGCAATTCAACCCGACAATATGGCGATCCAATCCGTTTTTCCGGGAGGAGGGACTTCAATTGTCAAAGTGTGCAACTTCA
>CALHZT010000098.1 GCA_938040995.1 uncultured Pirellulaceae bacterium
TGCGCTGGGCCATGGACGATATGACATCGCCGAGGAAACATTCAATGAGATTGCCGCGATCGCAATTGATGCGCCATCGCCGTCACGAAGACTTGCGTTCCAGGCGTTGCTGGCACAATCGGGCAGCCTCCTGTCGCTAGGGCGACAGCATCAAGCCAGGAATTCTGTGGAGGCCGCTGGTGACTTGCTTGATTCGATTCGTCCAGACAAGCCCGGTCAAGCCTTCTTGATGGAAGAGCTGCATTTATTGACTGGAAAAATTCGAATCGAGCGAAAATCAGATGACGACTTCACAGCGATTAAGTTCGGGAAGCAAGCCCAGACGCTCATGAGTCAAATGGAAGACGACATTGAGAAACGTTCGTTGGAAGCCATGATTTGCAGCCAGCTAGGATTCTCGTATGCGAGAACAGGTCAACGACGGAAGGCAGAGGAAGTCATTTCGAGAGGACTTGAAATTGAACGGAAAGATTCGGGCAAATTATCTGATCGCTATGCCAACCAGCTAAACCTGGCTTCACTTGCCTGGCGTTTCCTTGACGAGGAGCAGGCGTATGGATACTGTCTGCTCGGTCATGAGATTAATGAGCAGACCAGAGGGTTAAATGCCAACTCAGCTTCCGGGCTTATCAACCTGGCGAGCCTCTCTACGGCTGATATTTCGAGAATGCGGATGCATGCCCGTGAGGCATTTCGTGTGCTGGAAAAGCTCCGACAAGAAGAGAGGATAGGCGACGTTCTATATGCGCGATACCTCCTTGAGAATGCAAAGAATCTAAACGCCGCCAAAGAAACTGACTTGTTCGAAAAATCAGTCGAAATCGCTTCGGATGTTATCGATTCCAGTCTTGAGCAAGCAAGCGGTAAGAATGAAGTCGAAGAGTGGGAACGATTGTTGGAGAGATTAAGGGCGGTGAAAGCCCTGAAACATAATCTGATTGACGACACGAATTCCGTCCCGCTCAATTAGGCGTCTACAGGGCACTTTCCATCACCTGTCATGTGGTAGGGTAGCAAGCTGCGCATCCACCTGAAGCCCGCTTATTCGATCCAGACTGGAGCGAAGCTTGGAAAATCCATATCAGAGTTCAACGACTGGCAACAGCAAAAAGTTGAATCGCACCGAGCGAATGCATCGCTCGGTTCTTGGTCTCTACATGAAGTATCGCGGCAAGGAGATGCCGCTCTCGGACCTTCTCTGGATGTACATAAAGCGCTGGATTCGCACACTCGCCATCATGTTTGGAATGCTGTTGATTCTCTCAGCAATTGGAAGCGAACCAGACGCGACGTCTATTCGCGTCCTGGCAGGAATAGTTTTCGGCATGATCTTGCGCGATGTTGGAACCTGCCGAATGACCAGCCGGCTTTGGCCATTCACCCGCGAGCTTCTCGATTGGGAAGTTGTCGAAAAGCGGTTTGAAGAACTGGCCTGACGCCTCTACTGCGAATTCGTACCGTTCCGGCTGAGGTTCATTGCGTCAATGAGACCACTGACCATCTCGTCCGAGTGGTCGCAGCTGAGGCTGATTCGCAATAGCGATTCTCCCTCTGGCACGGAGGGCGGGCGGATGCCAGGCACGAGGTAGCCGGCGCTGCGCAAGTCGCCACTCGCCCGCATCGTCCGTTCTGGATCTTCGAGCATCACCGGGATAATTTGCGTTTCTGATTTGCCCACACGGAATCCTTCGGTCACCAGCGACTGGCGCAAGTCGCCGGAGAGCTTCGCCAGTCGCTCGCGCCGCTCTGGTTCCTCCTGCACAATCTTTAGCGCTGCAAGACCCGCAGCGCATACCGCAGCGGGAGCCGCCGTGGAGAAGATCAATGTGCGACTGCGGTTCACCAACCAGTCGACAAGTTTCTGCGGTCCACAGACGAAGCCGCCCAGCGATCCGAGTGCCTTGCTAAGAGTGCCGACCTTGATGATGCATTCGGACCGAATGCCAAAGTGTTCGCAGGTTCCCCGGCCATTGGAACCAAGGACTCCTGTCGCGTGTGCTTCATCGACCATCAGCATCGCGTTATAAGCTTCGGCGAGCCGCGTGAGTTCGCGAAGTGGAGCCAGATCGCCGTCCATGCTGAACAGGCCATCGGTCACGATCAGGAATTTCTGTTGTGCGGTGCGCTTGCCTGAAAGTTCTTTCAGCTGGGACTCCAGATGATCGCAGTCGCCATGCCTGTAAATACGGATCGTGCCGCCAGACAATCGGCAGCCATCAATGATGCTCGCGTGGTTCTTTGCGTCGCTGAAAATAATTGTGTCGGCATCTGCGAGCGCCGTGATCGTGCCGATGTTCGCAGCGTAACCCGTCGGGAAGAGCAGGGCGGATTCCGTTTGTTCAAACGTAGCGAGCGCTTCTTCCAGTTGTCGGTGCAGTTCACTATGGCCCGTGATGAGTGGGCTGGCTCCGCTACCCCATCCATATCTTTCAGCGGCATCATTGGCCGCCTGAATCAGCCGCGGATCGTTCGCGATGCCCAGGTAGTCGTTCGAGCTGAAATTCACCAGCGTCTTGCCATCGATCACCAGTTCGGCGGCTTGGGCACTGCCGCGTTGCTTCAGGACGCGGCGGAGATGCTGGTCATCGATTTGCTGCATGCGCTCGTCGATCCAGGCGAGCGAGTCAGACTGCAGGGAATGGCGACTGTCGTGATTCATTGAAGGCCATTTTACAGGAGGGAACAGAGAAAATAGAGGATGAAGTACGCCTTGGACGATTCATTTCATCATGCACCATTTCACCAATACTCTACTGGGTATGTCGCCCGGTTCGTAAAAATAGGAGCCGTCCGCCAAACGACCTTCGTCATCCTGTCCGTCACGGCCAACACTATAGAGCAGGAATTTTTCGTCCGATTGACGATAGGTCAGGTTCTGCTCGGCGTAGGGATCACGGGGAATGTGCTCGATATAGGCAGGCACCAATTTGCTCAGCGAATCCGGATACTCCTGGTGATCGAGAAAATATCTGCGAAGTGCCAGTTCGGTTCGTAGCAACGAGATGCGAAGCTGACGGTCAATGGCCAGCCGATTCATCATTTCGCGGCCGTTGAGTTCACGGGAAAAAAGTCGATGCCAATAAGTGGCCAGCCGGTCCTGCCAACATGCGACTTGATCTACCCAGGCGTATCGCCGTCGCATGACTGTATCCGTTGATTCCAGCATGTTCCTGTGTGCGGAAAGTAGTTGGATCCATTCTTTGCACTGCTTGCTGTCCATTTTTTGACGCAGCTGAAAGACTCGCCCCAATGCGTCGCCTTCAATCTCGCCAGCAAGAGTTGCCTCCCGAGGCAGTCCGCCCCGAGCTGACCGATCGACGAACTTCAGGATGTCGTGATAGGAAGTCAACGCATCGGAAATTCGGTTTTCTGTTTCCGCCAGTTCTGCTTCGGCGAGAAATGCGAAGCAAATTTGTCCGATGCTGTCTCGTCGGCTGGTCCACCACAATGTTGGATCACCTGGATGATAGTTCACGCCAAGCCAGCCAGCTTTCGCCATCGAACTCCGGACTTCTTCCCGAGCAGATTGCGACTGTGTTACTGCTGTTTTCAAGGCGTCTGCTTTGGTGGGGAATGGCTGAAACAGTTTGGGCGAAATTCGTTCTCCGATCGTCAAGAGATGCGGAAGGCAGTTTTCTTGCGGTGCATTCTCCACGGGAATTGGCGATTTTCTGGCCAACGAATACCATGCCGCGACCACAGGTAGAACAATTATTGTGGTCAACAAGGCGGTTCGAACCTTTCTGGCGATCCGTCGAAGCTGGCTGGATTGACTCTCTTCGGAGACTCGTCGCGTGCAAAGCCAGGCAAGCATGACGACGAAGGCCGGTGACGCCAAACCGACGATCCACCATCGCTTTCTGATCCTCTCCTGCGATGACACGTGCGCAGCGAGCAATGTTAGCAATCCGAACCCAGTCCCAAACCAGAGCAGCGCCAGTGGTTTGTGCCAGATCGCCGTTGGTATCCGAATCAGATAGCCGAGGAATGCTGCGGTCACGACGATGGCAAGCAGAAGTTCTTTCAGTCGAAATTGACGGAAGCGATGTTTGCCAAAAAGGCATGCCGCCAGGAGAACGATCAAACATTGCAGCATCCCGACGATACCGCACTCATAGGCTGGCACCAGCAAAGTCGCCCACACCGAAGCAATGACTGGAATGGCGCGAACGCTCCAGTGGTACTTTTGACCGAAAGCCCACCACAGACAAAGTAGTCCCATGAATGCTGCAGCCAGTCCGCCGAGTGATTCCGCGAGAATCCAGATATCGCCCCACGCGATGAGAGCTTCAAACTTAAAGCGGTATTGGAATGTGTAGGGATAGAACAATCGCGATTCTCTGGACGGACAGCCCGACTTCTCCTGGACAGATTTTGAACTTAGTATGTTGTCGAGGAACGTACAAATCAGGTGCCAAATGACCTGATTGCAAGTTTGGAATGGCCCTGTTTTCTTTCCCGCGTGAGTGGATACGCCAAATGAAATATCGACTGATCGTCATGCGGCATGCCAAAAGCGACTGGGAAACGAGCGCGCAGACGGATCACGTGCGGCCACTCAACAAACGCGGGCGGCGCGACGCGCCCGCGATCGCGGCGAAACTGGTCGAGCTGGGATGGCAACCGGATCGCGTACTAAGTAGCGACTCGCAGAGAACTACCGAGACGTTTGAGCGAATGTCCGAATCTTTCGAAGATCCGGCACCCGAGGTCGCTTATTTCAACTCACTCTATCACGCAGGCATCGCGGAAATTGAAGAAGTCGTCTCGCTGGTTCCGGACGATGTAGAGTGCGTGCTGGTCCTGGGTCACAATCCTGGATGGCAATCCGCGGTGTACTGGTTGGTCGGTGAAGCCCACAGCATGACGACTGCAAATGCCGCGCTGATGGAAATCGATGCCGAAAACTGGAGGGATGCGATCAGTCGCGAAACGCAATGGGAACTGATTGAGTTTCTGCGACCGAAGGAGATTTGATGATGATTCGAATCTGCTTCGTTGCCTTTTTACTGCTTTGGCCGCTCACCGTGTGCGGGCAACATGATGGAGCCCGCAACGCGGTTCGCAAGATCGCAGATGGGGAATTCGATCAGGTAGAGACAGCGCTCAAGAACGAGGAAAAGCCTTTTGCGGGTGAGGCGGAATCTGCGTTTGTGCAGATGCTCAGCTTACTTGCCCAGGACCAACCGGCAGCAGCACTTATCAAGGCGCGGGCTGCCGTCGATGCCGGATTGCCTTTTGAGAGATTGCTCGCTGGTCCGCGCTCACAACTTGCCAAACTCAATGAGCTACCAGAGTTTCAGGCGTGGCAAAAGGAGCTTGCTCCCGACGTCCTCGTTCACGGTCCGATGGTCGGTCAGGTCAGTGATTCTGGTGCTGCAATCTGGGTGCGAACATCGCGCGCTGCCACGGTCTCGGTGACTGGCGATTTTGAGGCGCAGCCACAAACGACGACCGAGGAAAGCGACTTCACAACAGTCGTATCGCTGGCAGGTTTGCAGCCATCGAGAGAGTATCCCTACACGGTGCTAATCGATGACGAGAAAGTCGCCGAAGGTATCGTTCGCACCGTTCCGTCGCCGCAGACCGGCGGAAAATTCGTCGTCGGATTTGGTGGTGGCGCCGGCTACGTTCCCGCGAAGGAACGGATCTGGGACACCATCCTGAAGTTTGAACCGCATGCGTTTCTGATGCTTGGTGATAATGTCTATATCGATCAGCCGAAGCGATCTCTCACTCAACAATATTGCTACTATCGCCGTCAGTCGCGACCGGAATGGAAACGCCTGACGGCGAGAACGTCCATCTTTTCGATCTGGGATGATCACGATTTCGGAACGGAT
>CALHZT010000099.1 GCA_938040995.1 uncultured Pirellulaceae bacterium
CAGAACGCGGGCGCGTTCGCGATCGTGCTCGAATGCATTCCGACGGAAATCAGCAAGACGATTTCTGAAAAGCTGGTGATCCCGACCATCGGCATCGGAGCCGGCCCTCACTGCGATGGCCAGGTCCTCGTTGTGCATGACATGCTGGGCATGACCAGCGGCTATGTCCCCAAGCACGTGAAGGTTTACGCGGACGTGCGCCAGTCGATTGTTGACGCAACCACCGAATACTGCCGCGAAGTCCGGGACGGCGAATTCCCCGGATCCGACAACTCGTTCAAATAGAAGAATCGGTTTGCAACCTTCGACGCAACGAGTTTTCCCCGTAGCCGGAGTGGCAACACTTCGGGCAGTTGCGTTTTGAATGCTACGCCATGGGAAGCAAGTGGCTGATTCGCAAGACAGTTCGCCCGAGCTGTTGCCAGCCAGCTACGAACTATGCAGAGCGTAATTCGCTGACTGCTGACTGGATCGCTTCCACGAGCTGGTCAATATCTTCTGTCGTGTTGTAGACGCCCATGCTGGCTCGAGTCGTCGACGGCACGTTCAGCCGCTCATGCAATACCATGGCGCAATGATGACCATGGCGGGTAAAGATGCCTTTTGCATCCAGTCGATGGGCGAGATCTTCCGTCGAGATTCCATCAATCGAAAAGCTGCAAATCGCGCCCTTCTTTTCAAGATCCTCCGGACCGTAAATCGTCAGTCCACCAATCTCCAAAAGCCGCCGGTGAGCGTACTCCGACAGTTGCTGTTCATGATCGTGAATCGCTTCGAAACCGATCGAATTCACAAAGTCAATCGCAGCCGACAATCCAATGATGGGCACAATCGGCGGCGTGCCGGCTTCGAATTTTGCCGGCGGATCCGCCCACGTGGAAGATTCGCGGCCCACCGTCTGGATCATGTGCCCGCCGTACACGAAAGGATCCATTGCCGAAAGAATCTCGTGCTTGCCGTAAAGTACACCGACACCGGACGGCCCGTAAATCTTGTGCCCCGAGAAGCAAAGAAAGTCGATATCGGATTCGGTCACGTTGTGGCGATAGTGCGGCGCACTCTGCGCGGCGTCCACGAAAATCCTGGCACCACATTCATGAGCCCGCTTCGCGATCGCGTCCACCGGATTCACTGTACCCAGCACATTCGACATGCTGCATACGGCAACGAGTGCCGTCTGATCCGTGATCATCTCGTCGATACGCCCAAGATCGAGCATTCCGTCATCCGCGACAGGCCAGATCTTGAATGTCGCACCTTGTTGTTTTGCAATCGCCTGCCACGGAACAAAATTGGCATGGTGTTCCATCTCGGTCACGACGACTTCATCACCTGGTTTCAGGTATTGTCGGCCCCATGCGGCCGCCACGAGGTTGACCGACATCGTGGTACCAGCCGTAAAGACAATTTCGTCAGTGCGCTGGGCACCGATCATCTGCGCAACCTTGGAACGGCAAGCCTCGATTTCATCGTCAATCCGTTGGCCAAACGAGTAACGGCCACGAAATGCATTTGCGTAGTACTGCTCCTGAACTTCCCTCTGTTTGGCGATCACGCTGGCTGGCTTTTGTGCCGACGCGCCGCTATCGAGAAAGACCGGTCGATAGCCACCGGGCAGCTCCTGGTTCAGAACGGGAAATTCGCTCGCGATCCCGTCGATACTCTTTGTCGGTTTGATTTCCTTGGCTACGACTTTGGCGCCCGGCACGATTTCCGCTGGCGAATCGACTCCCAGGGTAGCGGACGCAAACATGCGAATCTTCTTCACCATCGAGAACAGGCCGTTCTTTCGTTGCGGCAGAATCAGCCGACCGAGCCCCAATCGCTCGAACGTCGCCACATAGTCGAGATCGAGAACCTTTTGAAGCGTGAGGCCCTCATACATCTGTAGGACCACATAGATCAGCCCTTTCACGACGCCGGCATCACTATCCGCATGGATGTGAAGCTTTGGTGTTTCATCATCCGTCAGATGATTCACCAGCCACACGCGGCTTTGGCAACCGGGAACGAGGTTATGCTTCTCGTAGACCGAATCGGGAATCTTCGGTAAGTCGCGACCGAGCTCTTCCAGCAGCTGACAAGCTTCACGCTGGTCAAGGTAGGAGAATTCATCGATTAGTTCTTCAACTGCGGTCAACACTCTTCTCCCAAATTCAGTCCAAGGAATGTTGGACCACTTCCGTCTTCGTCGAGCAGCCCGGCGACTGCAGACAGGGTTGCATCCAGCACCAACTGGCAACAACCCGTCGATACGCCTTTATCGAGGTTCAGGAGCTCTTGCAGCGCATCCGCCGTCAGTGCTTCCACATTCTCCAGCGACTTGCCCTCGATATGCTCCATGAGCAACGATGCTGCCGACTGACTGAGAACGCAACCATCGCCAGTAAACCAGGCTTCACCCACGGATTCGTCGACGACCTGTAGCTGAACCGCCATCCATCCGACTTGTGGTTTGTTGCCGCATTCACACGGCAACTCAATACGCTCTCCGGCATGCGTCGGTCGATCACACGTACCGCGATGATACGGATCTTCGTAGTGGTCAATCAGGTGTTGTGGAAGTGCGTTCATGGATGAAATCAGGAGTAAACAGGCGCGGCTGCAATCGGCGAGGCAACAATTCTCAGCGAGGCAACGAAGGGATGGAACCGCAAAAATTCCGCATTTCGAACTCAACGCTGATGAATTTAACGCTGACTCAAAACCGTGGGCCTCGATACTTTCAGTTTAGGCCGATTGGTGCAGGTGGGCTATGGCTCACTTCGCAGGTTCCGGTCCACGGAGATTGTGATTTCATCTCTGAGGTGCCGCGATTCTGACGGTGCGTTTGCGTGCAATCCCTGCAGATAGGGCCGCCGAGTCGGGCTCCGGCGCCTTATTCGAAAAAGATCTTCAGTCGTCCGCGAAAAATGCTATTGCTGCCAAGGATCTTTAACAAGATCCACTACGGCAAGATAGAAATTGCTACGTCTGTAGGTCGTGGTACTACGTTATCGCCCGACAGCACCAACGACCTTGCCGTCATCTCGCTCCGCCAACAAGCCAAGCGTGACGGGGTCCACGTCATTCGATACGGTCTGAACGGACGCGTCGCCCATCACAAACTGACAGACGCCAGTATGCCAACTGCCAAACTGGGAATCAAAATCCGCGTTCCGGCTGTCGGCGATTGGAAACCGTGGCCCGGCGGCTCTGGAGATAACCCACGGATGATCACCGTTGTAGATCGAGCCATCGCCAGTTTGTGCTTGAACGTTTGCAGGCGTGTTGGTACCGAACGTGCCAGGGATCACGTGCTTTTCCCCAACGAAAATGGTGTGGGTGAGACCATCCCTGATCTTGCGAAACCGGGTTTGTGATTTCCAGTCGGCGATAATTCGTGGACGACTAAACGGCCTCACGTGCTCAAACTCGGCAACGATCATGGCTCCGTTGCCACCCGGACCACTAAAGTCTTCACTTACTGATGTGCCAACGCAGCACGCGTAATCGCCAAGTGCACCTTCGTAGTGTCGGCGGCTGCCGGGAAAGCGAATATCCGGTCGGTCGCCCGTGATGCTGAAACCCGGATCCGTGTCGGCAGTCCGGCGACTGGGACAAAAGAAAATCGTGACCTTCGTCTGTCTTAGTTGATCACCCTGCTCTACCGAGTCGCCCTGGTCGTAGTACCAGCGATTGAGATCCCAACCGGCATAGAAATTCTGATCCTCGATATACGGCAGGATTGGCACCGTCCACGCGACTCCGCCAAAGCGGTCGAGTCGGCTGGCCGGGATGGCTCGAACCGCCGATTCGTAATTATGAATGCTCAAGCCGATTTGCTTAAGATGATTCGTGCAGGTGATTCGCCTTGCCGACTCGCGCGCCTGTTGAACTGCAGGCAAAAGAAGAGCGACAAGAATTCCAATGATCGCAATGACCACCAGAAGCTCTACGAGCGTGAATCCGTTTTTGTGAGAAGAAGAGCTCATTGCCCACAATCATAACCCATTATGGGCTAAAGTCATCAGAACCACGGACATCGAGCTAACATCTGGCCATGGCTACGTGACGTTTGCATCGCGCGTCGTAGACCCTGAAAATCTGCTTCATACCTCCTTCCGCGATGAATTCGGGAATGTTGATGCTGTCAGCACATCACCGTCGACGCCATCACGATGCTCGCTCCCTGCAGCAGTCATCGTGGAGTTACCTCAGCGAACAGTCCGCCCTGGTCGGCTTCGAACGTGCCTGATCGAATGGATGTACAAGCAGGCTCTCCCGACTCTCCTTCCCTGCTTTTTCTATTTGCCGAACATGTCGACGAGTGGACGTAGGGACAAATCCATCCAGAACCAGATAATCGCGACTGGCAACACAAACACGAGGAGCGCGTAGCTGGCCGTAACCATGACTTTTGCGCGGTTGGTGAATCGTCGACTGCACCAAAGCGCCAAGAATCCCAACGGTCCGAGAAACAGGATCATCGCAAGGACGATCATGCGGTTGTCGGCGATCTTCTGAAAAGTTCCCGCCATGCCATCAGTTGCGATCTCCGATGACGGATGGACGAGATGGCGGGCCGATATTGAAGCATCGATTACCATTCGACAATCTCTGCCGCAATGGGCACAGAAGTTGTCCGTAGGAACCAGGTAGTGGCCGCAAACGCACTCATTGCTCGCGACGATCTCAATCGAGTCCGCTGTTATCAACTCGTTCATCTAATTTCCAGAACAGTCACCGCGCACTGACCCCTTAAAATTGGCAGCCGGGCCTCTACGGTAGCAAGGTCGCGATCACGAGGGCGACTACGCTCATAAGCTTGAGCAGAATGTTGAGTGACGGGCCTGAGGTATCTTTGAAAGGGTCCCCAACGGTATCCCCGACGACGGAGGCTTTGTGGGCGGTGCTACCCTTGCCGAGCGGTTTCCCGTCAACTTCGTAGCCTTCTTCAATCATCTTTTTGGCATTGTCCCATGCACCGCCTGCGTTTGACTGGAACAGAGCCAGCAGGACACCACTGACGGTGACTCCGGCAAGCAGGCCGCCCAGCATCAGTGCATTTGTGTTACCTGTGAGCCCGAGCCACGGTGGGACGAATCCGAACGCAACCGGTACGGCGACTGCGACGATCCCCGGCAAGAGCATTTCTCGAATCGAAGCCCGTGTTGAAATCGCCACGCACTTTCCGTATTCGGCTTTTCCATCGGCGGCTTGAAAAGTGTCTTGATCGGATGTTGACCACGTATCAAATTCCCGGTCCACGTTAGCGTTCATCACTTTGAGTGCCCGCTCCAGCTCCGGAATGTCGCGGAACTGGCGTCGAACTTCTTTGATCATTGCCATCGCCGCCCGGCCAACAGCGTCCATGGAGAGCGCTGAGAACAGGAAGGGCAACATGGCTCCGATGAACAGAGAAGCCATCACGTAGGGGTTGGTAATGTCGATGCCGACGATGGGTGTATCGACATGCGTTGCGTTGTAAGTCGCCATGAACGCGGCGAACAAGGCTAGCGCCGTCAGGGCTGCCGAGCCAATTGCGAATCCTTTTCCGATCGCCGCCGTTGTGTTGCCTACGGCATCGAGACGATCTGTCCGTTCGCGAACTTCCGCAGGCAAGTCGGCCATTTGGGCGATGCCTCCGGCGTTATCCGAGATCGGTCCGTACGCATCTACGGCAAGCTGAATTCCCGTATTGGAGAGCATGCCGACTGCGGCAATGGCGATTCCATACAGTCCGGCGAACGAATAAGCCGCGATGATTGTGATGGCGATAATGATGATGGGAACGACTGTCGACATCATGCCGACTCCGATTCCCGCGATGATGTTCGTAGCCTCGCCGGTGACCGACTGAAGCACAATCTTCTTCACGGGTCGCGTTCCGGTCCCCGTGTAATATTCAGTGACTTTGCCAATCGCCAGTCCGGCTCCCAATCCGAAGAGGATCGCGAAAAATACTCCATTGCTCGTGATGGTCATGGCCGTTTCGGCAGTCCCAAGAACCCACGAAGGTGGCAGCGTGATTTTGATGGCGACGAAGGTGAGCACCAGCAAGACGCCCGCCGAAGCGAATTCGCCAAGATTGAGCGCGTGATGTGGATCTCCGCCGTCTTTGACTTTGACCAGAAACGTCCCGCCAATCGACGTCATAATGCCGATGCCGGCGAGAACCAGCGGCAAAATGATCGCGGCCAGCGGTGCATCTGCGAATTCAGGCAGTGAGTAAAAGGCAGTTCCCAATACCATCGCACCAATAATGGATCCAACATACGACTCGAATAGGTCCGCCCCCATGCCGGCTACGTCACCGACGTTGTCACCGACATTATCTGCAATAGTGGCTGGGTTGAGTGGATGATCTTCGGGGATTCCAGCTTCGACTTTGCCGACCAGATCGGCGCCAACGTCGGCAGCTTTGGTGTAGATGCCGCCGCCAACACGGGCAAACAGGGCGATCAGCGACGCTCCGAATGAAAAACCCGTCAGCACGGTGATGACTTTGGTCACGCCGGCTTCCGAATCGACGCCAAACATCGAGGCGTATACGAGAAACAGCATGCTCATTCCCAGCACGCCCAGTCCAACGACGCCCATGCCCATCACGCTACCACCGGCAAATGCGACTTCGAGGGCTTGTCCCAGTCCTGTTCTGGCTGCGTTTGTTGTTCTCACGTTGGCCTGGGTTGCCACACGCATGCCGATGAATCCTGCAATTGCGGAACAAAGGGCACCGAGCACAAACGAGAAAGCAATTAAAGGGGATGACGTCGCTCCCTGACTGGCACCCGCCCAGCCCAGCAAGGCTGCCACGAGAGCTACAAAGACAACGAGGACGCTATACTCCGCTTTCAGGAACGACATCGCGCCATCAGAAATGTTCTTGGCAATCCGTTCCATTTCGACGGTGCCGACTTCCTGCCTTGCGACCCACTGCGATTTCCAAAAGGTAAAAGCCAGACCCAGGATCCCGGCGAAGGGAATCAAGTACCCAGTGAACGGGACTACCAAATTGTCACGATCGCTCGTCGAATTATCTGTCGACAGATCCACGAGTGGCGAAATGCTCGCAACGCCTGTGCTGGCAACTTGCGAAATGGCAACGTCAGTCTGAGACTGCTCGGCGCGCACAACGAACCCGGCGACAACCGAGAAAACAATTACTAAAAAACCGAAAATGTACTGGTTGTACTGATTCATTTGGATGAAGCGATTCCAAAGATTTGAGGAGCAAGGGATGGGAAAAGAATAGGTTGTGTCTCGCGGAATGAGCAGAAAAACTCGTGAAACGCCCACGAGGCAGCGTGGGCTGTTGGCAAAGAACCCGCAAGAAACGCGCCAACGGTTCCGATCCATCCTGGACCGCCGGCGAAACCGGAAAGGTCAGGCCATCAGACTTGCTGAAGCCAAAAGAGTAGAAGAAGTGCGGGCGAGAAGATTCGAACTTCCACGGGATTTAACTCCCACTAGGCCCTCAAACTACATCGGGAATCAGATCAGTTACCCGTTTTCCTCGAACGGATGAACGATAACAGCCTCAAATAGCCGTTGCAAGACGTTGCATCCTTTGCCTTGCTATTCGGTATGACTCACGTTCCGAATTGAGCAAATCCGGTACGTACCGTTTTTGCTTTGGATCGACAGGTTGTCTCTCTTCCGGGCGATACATTTCTCGCCCTCGTTGAGAGATCCCGGTACCCGCGTAATAGTCCCACCCATGGGCACGAATCGCCAAGTGTTTCGTAGTCGAGGACATAGCCACGCGAACATCCGGCAGACCGGGAAGGCGTCTGTGTGACCATCGCTAGCCCCTGGCTTGACTGCTATTGTGTTTCGTTTGTCGAGAATGACGATTCACACAGCACATGGGGAAGTGTCGTTAGAAGCGAATCTGGGGCATATAAATATCTGCCGGGGATGGGATAGAAAAGTCGCCGGGGATTAGCGATGTTGATGCCAGTGCCGACATGGCAGATCCTCAATTAATAAGATCCAGTCGTTGGCTCACAAAGTCCGGTGTTTCACGCCGAAGCGGTGGGGAGCTCACGACTCACGGAAGTAGATTTCTAGTTGAAGTCGCGTCCAATGGCGTCACTCAGGCATAATCGTCGCGTAATATCTGGAGGATGCGTTCAAGTTGGCAACTAAATGCAGAGAGGCAGCGCTCTATGAACCCTGATATCATTGCAAAAGCTTTAGATCTCGCCAAACCAATTGTCGAAACCGGCTGCGAGTTAGTTGAGTGTGTTCTTGGTAAGCCATGCAAGGTGGCCGGTGACATGTTGGCCGATCAGATTTATGCTTGGCAGTGGTCGAATAGGCTACGAATACTGGAGAAGGCGAGTAAGCAAATTCAAGAGCTCAAGGGTGACAAGGAGTCCATCCCTACTGGATTCTTTCTTGCTGCCTTGGATTCCTGCGGCAATATTGAAAATGAAGACCTTCAGGGCATGTGGGCCAACCTAATCGCAAATTCCGCTCGCAGCAAAAAAGATGCCCACCCCGCCTTCATCGATGCGTTGAAGACCTTATCCGGCGATGAGGCGAGAGTCTTGCAAGAAATTGCAAACGGCGATGTACTTGAATGGAGTCCCGAGCTATCGCACCTCTATGCGATGGGACTGGTTTGTTCGGGCTTAAACTTTTGGACGAGAGCGTTTGGTGGCAGCCTTCGTACCCACGGTACCAAACAGCCGCAAAGGGTAACATTGACTGGATTTGGGAAACAGTTCTACGAGGCGTGTACGCTTAGGCCGTTCAGTGGGCATACTCAAGAGGAATGGCACATTATGGCCAGAGCCCTGCACGCAGATTCTGAAATCGCTCAACAGGTCAACAATCTAAAGATACAAAATAAGAAACAAAACACATTCCGATAGCGCATTTGCTAGAGCCTCCTCTCTCTACCGAGACCTGGCCAAGTTCGAATCCGTTCAGCTCGACTACAATTCGCCAATTCGCATCGGTTTCATCGACCGCAGTTTCGTCAACGTCGCCGGCTCTCCCACGGCCCCAACACAACCGGCCTCGGTACCTCGTGATGTATCAACCATCTTTCCCATAACCGGGTGGCCTCTAACCGCCCCTCATTGATCCACTGCCGGACTCGTGAGGGTGAAACATTGTGCAGGCGAGCGTACTCAGAAGTAGTCAGCCAGTCTTTGGAGTTGGGGTCGTGCATAAGCGTCCTTTCACTGTGTTGCCCACTACAGACATTTTAAGGGCGAAGAACTGTATCGGAGGCGAGAGAAGTTTGGGGCAGATTCGGGCACCATTCCCGGTCCCGGCGAGGCTGAATTCTGCGAGTCGCATTCCGCTGGAGAATGCAATTCGGTGCCGACCCTAGAAATACAGGGGTTTGGTGACACTGACTTGACGGTAATTCACTGGCTTCGAAACAGCATGCGCACTGGCATGGCAGAGTTTAGTTGCTGGCATGTTTCCTGATCTAGCCAGCGGGATCCTCGATTGGGCGACTTGACGCTGTATTTA
>CALHZT010000100.1 GCA_938040995.1 uncultured Pirellulaceae bacterium
CGGACGGAGCCTCGCCCTCCCGTCACGCCGTTTTCTCGACTTCGAATTGGTCTCGCCCTCCCACCGGCCGCTTTGCTGTAAAATGGATGCATGCCCAGCGATTCCGAATCACCAACGACTCTCGTCAGCATTGCGACCTATAACGAACGCGAAAATCTTCCGCGACTGGTGCCAGCCATTCTGCAAGCAGTTCCTGATGCGACGATCCTCGTTGTTGATGACAATTCACCAGATGGGACCGGAGTATGGTGCGATGAATTTGCAAAAAGCGACTCGCGACTGGTTTGTATGCATCGAGCCGGCAAGTCGGGGCTGGGCACTGCAGCGATCGCGGGAATCAACTACGCGATTGAGAATGAATTCGACCTTCTGGTCAATCTCGATGCCGACTTCAGTCATCCGCCAGCCGTCATCCCGGACCTCATCAACAAGCTAGTCGAAACCGGAGCGGATGTCGCGATTGGTTCGCGGTACATGCCGGGTGGGAACATCGAAGGCTGGCCGTGGCGACGGAAGATCTCCAGCCGCATGGTCAACTGGCTTGCGCGAAAAGGACTTGGGCTGAACGTCAGCGACTGCAGTGGATCTTTTCGCTGCTATTCGGTGGCTGCACTGAAGCGAATGGACGTTTCAAAGCTACAGGCCGATGGCTATTCGTTCTACGAAGAAGTGCTGGTGCAGTTAACTCGCAGCGGCGCGACCTTTTGCGAAGTTCCCTTTACGTTTGTGGAGCGAGAGCAGGGCGTGACGAAGCTGGGATACACCGAGGCGATTCAGGCCGGCTTACATCTCTTGAAGATGTCGGTCACATCGAGAGCAAACAAAAACTAGCAAACGACTGCCAACAGCGTCCGGCTGACAAATCGACTTGCCGGCTTCCGCGATACCAGTCCACTTATTGCACCTGAGCCGGATACGCGGCAAAACCTGCGGACACTACTGGCGGGATCAACTCGGCCACCAAAATTTCCTCGTCCGGGCTATTTAGCACGATTGCGGCACGAACGACGCCGCACAGGTACTTCTGTTCTTCATCCGAAAGTTCGCTGCCAAATGTGGCCTCGGCGTCCCGGGTCATGACAGTAATGCCAGGCAAGGAAGGTGTGCGGGCTTCGATCCTACCGACTACATTTACGATGATCGCCGTGTGGAACTGGGTCTTTTTGTCGCCAAAGAGTTTTGTTCGAATAGTCAAAACTCCATCGGCGATCTCGACTTGCTCTTCCTTGCAGGCGTGGGGATACCAAAGAAAACCAAGCGCCCAAACGACAATTCCAATCAGGAAGGCAATCACATAGCCAAATCCATCGACGTCGCCCTTGATTGCTGACAAGAACATTCCCAGTGAGAGTAAGCCGGCAAGAAACAAGCCTGGCGATGCTTTAGCCAGCATGTGTTTCCATTCAAAACCAATTGGCGGAATCGTTATCGTGGTTTTGCCGTCTCCGTGTTCCACAACTGAACGCATCGTTTCCGGAGCAGCCGGAAGCTCCAGCTCCTGCCGATCTTTTAGCAAGCGAACAAGCGGTTTGCCTACCTCGTCGGAACGTAAGCGGTCTGCCTGAATCGTCGTGTGGTCGACAAGATCCATTCCGAAGCAACTTGCCAACTCAACAGCAATTTTTCGACTTTGCTGATAATTCATCAATGGTTGACATTCGAATTTCCTGTTTTCCTCTCCACCTTCCTGCTCGAGATAGATCACATAGAAGTAAGCTTCCGTCTGCCCTTTACGGCTGGACAGTCGCAGTTTTCGGCGAATGGCGACCACATCAAATTCATCAGCATTGACGGTCTCGTCTTCAAGCCGAAAGATCGACTGAAAGTAACGTGTCACGCTACCGTTTTCCTGATTAACCTCGAGCACCCAACGACCGCTGCGGCTGAAGTAGACATACGCGAATCCAAAAAAGAACAAACTAAACGTCCAACCGTAGCGCTGCAACAAGATACTGGCAGCCAGCGCTAAAAGGAAATGCGAAGCAAAGGAGTACTTCGCTTTGACATTGTTCTCAACGCGAAAACCAGTCTTGAATGTCTTCCCGGGAACGTTGGTATTGGGTAATGTCACAACGGCATCTAATGTCACAACGGCATCTCAAGGCGCGAGAAAACAGGCTCTATGGAACAAGCCCTTGTTGCCAAAAGATAGCTCACTCCCACCGGGCGGCAATTTCAGGTAACTGGAACCCCGAAACCAGCGCACCGCGAGCGAAAACCCGCTTCAGGCACCGCAAACCGGTGACTCGAATCGGGCTCCAAAGGCATAATAGTGGCATGAATAATCCGTACAAGTCACCGGCCGCCGCTGACGATCCCGGGGCTGAGAGTATCGACAAGTCGCGTGATACTGTGTCGCCCCCGATTGGTCGACCGGCGTTTTTCTACGTCCTTATACCGCTAATGCTTCTCACCGCTTTCGTCCTGGGGCGATTGGCAATGCAACACGGGTCGAACCCTTTCGGTTCAGTGAACTCCGTGTTCGACGATGCGTCGTCGATGCGGACGATTTTGCACACGTGGCTACTACCGACAATCGTCGTTGCCCTTGTCGTCAGTGCGACTGGGCTGTGGGCGGGCAGACGAATCGGCTGGTGGATCTTGCTCTCAATTGCGTGTGTCCTTGTTGGGCAGTCTTTACCAGTCCTTTACTTCATCGTTAGCAAAAGTGGCCTCCACCGCCTAAGTCTATTTAACGGTGTCACCTTTAGCCTGCGAACCATGTTGTTGGTTTACTGCTTTAGCAGTGGGCCCATGCGGTACTGTGGAATCGGCGATGATGAAGGAAACCGAATGATGCCGATCGTTGCCGCCGCGTTATTCGCGGGCATTTGTGTATCGATAGTTTGGTAAGTAGGTCGACAGGCCAAAAGGACGCACGCTGTCTCCGCGGAGCGAAAGGCGACGATCTGTAGGCTGGTACCAGCGGCGAGACGATTCCAGATCGAACCAGCAAAGCTGACGCCGCGCAGTGCCGGCAATCGAAGCTCATTCCGCCAAACGCGTCTTGCCCGCACAGCGCGGCGTTAAGTTCAAGACCATGGTCGCCAGCTTCGCCGCTTGTACGGGCCTACGGAGCCATCAACAGGCGACTTGGCGATTCGAGATAATCAATCACATCGTTCAGGAATCGAGCCGCCGTTCCACCGTCCACCAGTCGATGGTCGTAGGACAAACTCAGCGGCATCATCAATCGAACGGCGACTTGATCGTCGTCCATCACAACCGGTAGCTTTCGCGAGCGGCCGACCAACAGAATAGCGACCTCCGGAGTATTCACGATCGGAGTCGAATATGTTCCGCCGATCGACCCCATGTTGCTAATCGTGAAAGTACCGCCACGGAGAGCCTCCATCGAGATCTTGCCGTTTCGCATGTCACTTGCCGTCGTAGCAAGGTCCCGAGCGATCTCGGAAATACTCAACTGGTCCGTGTTTCGAAGGGCCGGCACCACAAGCCCTCGGTCCGTATCGACCGCGATGCCAACATTGACATACTGCTTGTAGATGACTTGCTTGTTCGCGACATCGTAAGAAGCGTTGATCAGCGGATTGCGACGTAGCGCGAGCGAGACCGATTTGATGATGAACGGCATCGAAGTCAACTTGATGCCTTTCTCTGCATAGTCGGCCTTGCTTCCCTTACGAATGCGGTCCAGATCGGTTACGTCCGCGTCGTCGAAGTTGGTGACTCGTGGAACGGTCGACCACGACTCATGCATCTTTGATGCAATCGTCTGTCGAATTTTGGACGCTTTCTCAATGCTGACTGGTCCCCAGGCATCGGCCGAAGCTTCGCCGGGCAATGCGACCGCACCTTCGATACTGCTGGCTGCGGCGGCTCCAGCAACAGCAGCGGCCCCAGCAACAGCCGCGACAGCACCGGCTGACGGTGCGGCTTTGGCGGCGGGTGCACTCGTTGAGTGGCTGCCTGCCTTGACGACTCGAAGAATATCATCGCGCGTGATTCGTCCGCCGGTTCCACTACCAGCGATGGTTGCCAGATCAACACCGACTTCGCGAGCAAACCGGCGAATGGCTGGCCCAGCCGGAATGGGACTGCCCGTCGGAGTTACTGATGCAGTCGGAGCTACTGGCGGTGCTGGAGCAGCTGCCACCGGAGTCGGAGCTGGTGCAGTCGGAACGACGGGTGCCGGCGTAGCTGGTGGGGCTTGCGCGACTGGCGGAGCCGCCGGTGTGGGAGGCGGCGTTGCGGGCGCCGGTGGAGTCGGCTCGGCAGCTGGCGGAGTCGCTGCGGCTGGCGGCGTCTTTTCCTCGAACGCGGCATCCGTCGCCGAGGCGTCGGCTTCGACCGAAATCAGTACAGAGCCCGTCGAGATGGAATCGCCGCTCTTCACGTGAATCTTCGTGACTTTGCCAGCGTGCGACGTGGGAACCTCAACCGTAGCCTTGTCCGTTTCGACTTCGATGATGTTCTGGTCCACGGTAACTGTGTCGCCTTCGGACACGAGTACCTCCAAAACGTCGCCAGAATCAATACCCTCTCCAAGGTCGGGAAGTTTGACCTCGATTGCCATATTCTTATCCTGTTAGGGAACAATTTGTCTTGGTGTGTAGTCTCGCCTTCAGGCGAGATCCGGATGATTCACCATGCATCGCTCAGCCCAACGGCGGAACTCGAGCATAGCGTCTGATTTCTTATGCGGTGAGCGGATCGACTTTGTCTGGATCGACACCCAGCGATTTGACAGCGGCAGCAACCACTTCGGCTTCGATCTCGCCTCGCTTGTGAAGCTGATAGAGTGCAGCAATCGTGATGCATTCCTTGTCGACTTCGAAGTGACGACGTAGCGCCTCGCGAGTTTCGCTGCGGCCCATGCCATCGGTCCCCAAAGCGTAGAGTCCGTTTGGAACCCACGGCGATATCTGTTCCGCCAACGCACGGACGTAGTCGGACGCGGCAACGAATGGACCTTGCTCGTCTTTTAAGAGCGACTCGATATGCGGCACACGTCGGGTCTTCTCGGGGTTGAGCATGTTCCAGCGTTCACAATCGTGGGCTTCGCGGCGAAGCTCGGTGTAACTCGTGACACTCCAGACATCACTCGAGATGTTGAATTCTTCCGCGAGTATCTTCTGGGCTCCGAGAGCCGACCGTAGAATCGCACCGCTACCGAAGAGTTGCACTTTGTGCTTCCCACCGGCATCGACACTGCTGTACTTGTAGATCCCCTTGATAATGCCCTCTTCGATACCGTCCGTTTTTGGCATCGGTGGCATTTCATAGTTGTCATTCTCGGCCATCAGGTAGTAGATCGCGGTATCACCATCGACGTACAACTTCTTGAGGCCGTGCAGAATGATGACGGTCATCTCGTAGGCGAATGCCGGATCGTAAGCACGAACGGTTGGGAATGCGATCGCGTTCAGGAGGCTGTGACCATCCTGGTGCTGCAGTCCTTCGCCGTTCAGCGTTGTCCGCCCAGCCGTTCCGCCGATCATGAAGCCTTTGGCTCGCATATCAGCAGCTGCCCAGATCAAGTCGCCAATACGCTGAAACCCGAACATCGAGTAGTAGATGAAGAACGGAATCATATTGACGCCGTGCGAGCTGTAGGCCGTTCCCGCCGCGTTGAATGATGCCATGGACCCCGCTTCGGTGATCCCTTCTTCGAGCATCTGACCGTCACGAGCTTCCTTGTAATACAGAAGCTGGTCTGAATCGACCGGCTCGTAGAGCTGGCCGGCGTGAGCATAAATTCCGACCTGGCGGAACATACCCTCGAGGCCAAACGTTCGCGACTCGTCCGGGATGATCGGAACGATATGCTTGCCGATGTTCTTGTCCTTGCACAATTTGGAAAGCACATCGCGGACGGCCATCGTCGTTGACATCGCTTTGCCTTTGCTGCCACCAAGGAACCGTTCGTAATCGGACAGCGGCGGAACTTCCATCTTCGGAATCGCAGTCGGTCGGCTTGGTACGGAACCACCCAACTCGGCGCGACGCTCTCGAAGATATTCCATCTCGATCGAGTCTTCCGGCGGCTTGTAAAATGGTGCCTTGGCAACATCTTCGTCCGAAATCGGAATTCCAAATCGACTGCGGAACTCCCGCAACTCGTCCTCGTTGGCCTTCTTCTTGTTGTGGGCAATATTCTTGCCCTCGCCGACTTCGCCCAGACCGTAACCTTTGATCGTCTTGCAAAGAATGACCGTTGGCTTGCCGTTCTTCAGCTCGGTCATTTTCTGATAAGCCGCGAAGACTTTCTCTGGATCGTGTCCGCCGCGTTTCATTCGCGTCAGCTTGTCATCAGAATAGCTCGATACCATATCGAGCAGCTCAGGATGCTTCCCGAAGAAATGGTCGCGGATGTAATCGCCCGGCATCGACGTGTATTTCTGGTACTGGCCATCGACGACTTCGCCCAGCCGCTTGGTTAGCAAGCCAGTTTCGTCATCATCGAGAAGCGGATCCCAGTCACCACCCCAGATGACTTTAATGACGTTCCATCCGGCACCGTGGAAGATGCCTTCCAGTTCCTGAATAATTTTGCCGTTCCCGCGGACTGGACCATCCAGTCGCTGGAGGTTGCAGTTGATGACGAAGCACAGGTTGTCGAGTTGCTCTCGCGCGGCGAGTGTGATCGCACCGAGCGTTTCCGGCTCGTCACATTCACCATCGCCCAGGAATGCCCAGACGCGAGAGTGATCCGTCTTTTTAATACTGCGGTCTTCCATGTATCGATTGAAGCGAGCCTGGTAAATCGCCATGATCGGCGCGAGGCCCATCGATACAGTGGGGAATTCCCAGAACTCAGGCATCAACCATGGATGCGGATACGAGGACAAGCCCTGGACATCGCGAAGTTCACGGCGGAAGTGCTCAAGGTTCTCTTCGGTCAGTCGACCTTCGAGGAATGCGCGGGAATAGATTCCTGGCGAGGCATGCCCCTGGAAGTAAATCTGATCTCCGCTATACCCGTCTTCACCACGTCCTTTGAAGAAGTGGTTGAATCCGATTTCATAAAGCGTGGCCGCTGAGGCATAAGTCGAAATGTGACCGCCGATGCCATCGAAGTTCTTGTTGGCTCGGACAACCATCGCCATCGCATTCCAGCGAATGATACTTTTGATGCGCCGCTCAATTTCGCGGTTGCCCGGGAATGGCGATTGCTCCGTGGCAGGGATCGAGTTGATATACGGCGTCACGGTGGACAGCGGCAAATCAACGCCCTGCTGCTTGGCGCGATTGCGTAGTCGTTGCAACAGGAATGCGGCGCGCTCAGGACCGCGACTTTCGATTACGTATTCGAGAGAATCCAGCCACTCTTTGGTTTCGGCAGGATCGGCATCGACTGAATGTGCACCGGCAAGCAACGAAGATTCTGCTTCGCCGTCACCCAAAATTTTGGCATCCGCCATATATGGACCTCGTCTTGTCCTGTTTGCTTTTACTAACGCTCACACAATCATCTTGGCTTGTGTGAGTCTCTCACATAATGATCGAGAGAATATCAGGTCGCGATCATTCGCATTCGCCAGCGAATTTTTTCGGCTGAGCGAATCCTGTTGGCAGCGGATCTGCGACACTGGATCAAGCTGTGAATTAGGGCAATTTGCCCAGCCGTTTATTGTTTCTGACTGAACGCGGCGCGTAAAGGTCGGAGACGTGGGTACCAACTGATTTTGCCCAAGTCATTGAGGGCAAGTGGTTTGCATCACCCCAAACAACCCTCAATAGCCCAGAAAAAACAGCGTAGTTGTGTCCGTTTACCGAATCACGGTTGTTCGGGCCCGAATCACGGTTTTTCGGGCCCAGAGAGTCACGGGATTGCTGGCGTACGGAATTGTTTCTGTTTTTCCGATTCCAGACTGCGAACCAGCCTTTTGGCGCGCCACGAGTCGGGCAGCAACCGGAGTGACAGTCTCGCCTCCCGCAATGCATCAGAAAATTTTCCACTTGCCGCCAGCGACTTTGCGTAAGCCAATCGCCATTGGCCAATGCCCGGTTGTTGCTCAATCGCAGCTTTGAATGCATCGCAGGCCTCGCGAGACTCTCCCTGGTAAAACCTTGCCAACCCAATCCGATAATCGTGGCTGGCCGGGTCTGCCACGTCCTTTTCCACCTGAAGCAGCTCTTGAGCGCGTGAAGCCAATGCGGATTGCCAGACTGAGTCGGTGTCAGTGTCAGGAAACCGTCGCTGAATCACATCCAGCAAAAAAACTGGATCAGACGGACAGACCAGATTCACAAACTCTGTTGGAGTCAGATAGTGTCTCGCAAAAGTCGCCACATGGGCCGGCAAAATTTTCTCCAGGGATGTAGCTTTCCGAACCAACTCGAGACCTCTGGAACGCTGGTCTGCCTGAACCATCACGATCCCGGCGTTGAAAAGAGATTCGGTATCTTGCGGCGCAAGGTGGACAAGCCGATCGATGTGCCCGGTCGGATCGGTGTCTTGTGGGCTGACAATTGGCTCGAGAAGTGACATGAGATAATGCACCTGGGGAATCATACCATGCGATTGTCTCGCTCGATGCAACGCGAACCATGCCGGTTTGAGCCGCTCCTCTACGATCGTGGCGACTTCCTGCGGCGATTGCTGCCGCAGCTTCGATGAGACAACAAATGGATCGGTATAGTTCCAGAGAGTGTCATCAGAAACGAAGTCTACGTTGAGGTTTTTCAGTTCTTCAAGCAGATCCAGCCGAAAGCGAAGGATATGCAAATTGGCCAGCCGCAGGTGGGCAAAAGGCTGATCCGGGTACTTTCGAATCGCCTCGGTGAGCACGCCAGTTTCACGGGCGATATCAACTGGAGATGTGTCCGGTCCCGCATTGACGACATGGACTTTGGTGCTTGACCAGTGCATAGCCCGCTCGAGGTTTGTGCGAAGCCCCAGTTCGATTAACGCCAGCAAACCGACTGCGACAGAAACGACCAACCAGGCACGGTAGCTCAATTTTGCCCACGAACGATTCGGAGTCGCAATCTGCGCCGAGGCTCCGAGGACGATGCCAATCAACATGGCCATCAAGATTCCATTGGCGGCGTTGTACAAGCCAAAGTCAAAGAACGCGGCAACCATTTGACTGGTAAGCACGAAAATCCCAAGGGCGGCAATCTGTAGCGATTGCTTGTTACCATGTCGCCGCAGCTGCAGCGTGGCTTTCCACGCAAGCGAAAGAAACAGTATCAGCAGTACGAAACCGGGGATGCCGCCGACGATCAACGATTCGAGGAACTGATTTTCCGAGTAACGATGCCATGCGTTCAATTTGAACGTCTGGTACGAACGATTTGCAAACTGATAAGCCCCCAGTCCGATTCCAACCGGCAAGTAGTCATTGGCGAGGTGAAGGTCATCGCCCCAGTGAAGAAAACGGGTTTCCCGATACTCGTCGGATTCAGCGATTGAGGCGATTCTGTCCCGAACCTCTCCTGCCTGGTTCGACCAGACGATGACGGACAAAGCGAGCACCATTGTTATCCCAAGCATCAAGAGCATGCCGGGCATTCGACGACGAAAAACCGTAAATACGGTGACGACGCTTGCCGCTACCGCAGCAGCAAATCCACCGCGCGACATGGAGATGAGGATCGCCAGCCAAAGGATGATGAACGAGGCGTAACGGGTCGCCAACTGGTTGTCGTGGAGCAGACGATAAGTTCCCAACCGCAAATTCAACCGCCATCGATTCGAACGGACGACCGAAGAACTTTCGGAATCGCCCGATGAAAGAAGCGACATGAGCGCACCAAGAACCATCAGCAAATAGCCTGCTCCGTTGTTCTTGTTCACAAAGGGACCAAGAACAAAATCCCATGGCACGTCGATCTCCCAGAGAATCTTCCCATTCCAACTCAGTCGCTGGACCAACGCAAACAGTGCAATCGCGCTACCATTGAATACGACAATTTTCAAAAGACTGACACGGCGTTGCCTTGAGCTCAGCCCAAACATGCCGATTAGCGCAAAGCAATACACGACCCAGTAGCGCGCCATCTCGAACCGCGTAGCGCTGGGCACCAGGCTCAGGCAGCGAACACGCTTGGCTGACGAATACGACGACTTGCTTTCATCATCGTCAATGGAGTATCCATTCCTGAGAAACTCGTTGACCGCAACCGATCGGGGGGAGATGGTTTTAACCACCGAAACGGGAAGAGGGATAATCTGCACGGTGCCCAAAACAAAAGGCAGCAATAAACACCACGGCAACAGGCTGCTCCAAAGTCCTGAATGCCCGGGTATATTCCAGTTGCGAATCGCGATCACTACCAGAGCCAGAAACCCGATGATCGCGGCAACGAAGTAGACAGCGTCGTTGACGCCACCCAGACACCACGAACTGCCGACGCTCGCCAGGCTGACAAACCACAGGAATGGATCCCAGCGAAACCCTCGACGAGACTGTTTCGAGTTGTGAGGACTGCGAGGACTTCGACGAGACCGGTGTTTCTTGCTCATACCGTCAGTACTGCCACCCTGATTGCCGGCAAACTTCCGTAGTCCGTTGGACGACGTTCAGAAATGCCCGACAATCGCAAAAGTGCACCGCTGGAAAGTGGCTGTACATGTTCTACCGTTTCCAAAACTTGTATGCTGTCAGCGTGAATCGCGGAAAAAAGAAGCTAATCGCTATACCTGCGGCTTTTTCTTCTGTTGATCACACATTCAGAAGGTATGGAATTATGGCAGAGTTGTATACGCCGACAGCAGCCGGAGACCAACCTCACCGCGACTTAGGCAAAACAATCAGTGGCGAACGATAACCGGAACTGAAAACATGGTGACACTAAGACGAGTCCTCAAGGGCGGCTTTGCCCGCGTCAGCCGCCTGACGAAGCTGGCGAAGACGAAGGCCGGAATGAAGGGATGCTATTGCAACGCCTGCAAGCAGGACGTGGCTGGCTTTTACAGGTACGGCGGTCGCCCCTGGGGGTGCCCACTGTGCGGGTCGTCAACACGAGAGCGTTTTGTCGTCCATGCGATTGATACGGAGTTGCTCCCGCTCGACCAGAACGTCCACAGCCTTCTCCACGTTGCCCCGAGTGAGAAAGCAATCATCGAACGTTTTGGAAAGATCACCGACTACCATCCTGTCGACCTCTTTCCCGATCTCTATCCGGCGGCGGATACAAAGCGAATGGACCTCATGGAGCTCGACGAACAGCATCGGTACGATGTCGTTTATCTCTCGCATGTGATGGAACACGTGCCGGATGACATCGCCGTCTACCAAAACCTCTACAACTCCCTCAAACCCGGTGGGATGGCGTGGATCCTCGTTCCACTCTGGGACAAGCCGTCAAAAGAGGGCGGACAAACCATGACGGCTCGGGAGCGTGAGAAGCACTTCGGGCAGTGGGACCACGTCCGACAGTATGGGCCAGATCTTCAGGAACGGATGGCCCAAGTCGGATTTCAGGTCAGCATTCTCAAAGCGGGAGAAATCCCTGCTGGCGAAATGCGAAGATTGGGACTCGACGCAGGCGACTGGATTTTTCTCGGTCGCAAGTAGTCTCCATACTTTTCAGCCAGTCAAAATCAAAACAGCCCAGCAAGAATGCTGGGCTGCTTTCTTATTCCGAAGCTGAACTCTCCGGAAGAATCGAGGCGGCAGAAAACTCTGCCTTGCGATCAGTTCGACTTGGCGATCTCGTCACGTTGTATGGAAAACGCATCACTGATTTCCAGTGGTCCTCCATTCAGGTTTTTGCTGGAACCATTCGTGGTCGCCTTCTTTGTCGTTTTTTTGCCGTTCGATTTCCTGCGTCGCGATGCCTTCCCTGTCGGAACGTCAGCCGCTTCATAGTACTTGTTCGAACCGGTATAGCCATAACCATAACCGTAGCCGTAGTCATAGCCGTAGCTCGATTTTCGCGACTTGTCACCAACGCCGTTGACGACAACGCCAATCAGGTTTGAATCGACGCCATCGAAGATCTCTTTCGCCTTTGCAGCGATTTGTCGCACGCCTTTTCTCATCTGCATTGCGAGGATGACGCCATCTACGCGTGTGGAAATGATACATGGATCCGAGACAGCAAGGATCGGCGGCGTATCGACAATGACAAAGTCGTAATCTTCTTTCAGTAGGGCCAGCGTCTCTTCAAACGTCACTCGTGTGAGCAACTCGGCTGGATTCTCCGGCGCGAATCCAGCGGTCATTACGGACAGGCCATCCACGCCGGATTCCTTGATAACGTCAGGAATCTCCATGGTACCTGCCAGAATATCTGCCAGGCCGTGCTCTACATCCTGTCCAAAAATCTTGTGAACCTGAGGACGCCGCATGTCGGCATCTACAATCAGAACCCGCTTACCGGACTTGGCAGTCAATGCCGCAAGGTTTGCGGCTATCGTCGATTTTCCGTCACCTGGCAAAGGGCTGGTGATTTGAATGACGCGATTGCTACTGCGACTGTTGCTGAACTGAAGCGCAGTACGGACTCCGCGAAACGACTCGGCAAAACGCGAGTGGCCATCGTGCAACGTCGCAACGATCGGGCTGATGTTCGCGAATTCTTCGTCAATCTCACTGGCCTTTTTGATCTTCGGAATTTGACCAAGTACGGGCACATCGAACATGTTCCGGATCTCAGACGGGTTGCGGAATACGCGATCTGTGATCTCACGTAGCAATGCCCAGCCGCCACCAAATAGCAGCCCTAACATCGTCGATAGCACGGCAATGATGGGAATGCTTGGCCAAACCAACTCACCAGTCGAAGCCGACGCGATGACTTCCATGGTTTCCCCGCCGTAATCCTGGATGATGTTAATTTCTTCCAGTCGTGCAACGACGGCGTCGAACAACGTCTGCGTCCGGGAAATGTTCGAGCGATGCCTTTCGTCCTCTGTCAGGTAGTCTTCGATTTCGGTACCAGCGACTTCTTCAGTCCGATAGGCCGCGTCGAGCCGTTCAATTTGGGACTTGAAGGAAGAAATGCGTTCCGCGAGAAGACGCGTGTAAACCACTACATAGTCAACTTTTTCGCCGCCGATCTGCGAGCTGTTATTTTCATCGCCCAGCGCGGCTTTCAGCGCAGTCTTCATTTCGCGCAATCGAACACGAAGGACTTTCAGGTCCGGGTGGCCAGCACCGAATTCGGCAGCCATCCGTTTCTCTTCCATCGCCAGCTGCATGTACTCCCGGGACAGTTCCTGCGAGTAGCCACGTGCCGCTTCCCGTTCGATATGCTGGTCTTTCTCGTCAGCTCGTTGCAATTCAATGAGCGCTTCGTAGTAGATTGCGTCTCGCGCCGATTTGCTACCGGATTCGAGAGCCTTGAGGATCGCTGACAGTTTTGCTTCCGTAATTGATTGCTCAATCATCAATTCCTTGCGGCGAGATTCCAGGTCAATCTGTCGCTCGTTGTGCAAGTTGACAGCTTCGCCTTCTTTCCAGAGAACTGGCGCATCACGACGAAAACCGGCATATTCGGTTTCCATGTTGTTTAGCCGACCAAGCAACTCATCTTTCGCTTCGTTGACGAGCTTCGAAACTTCCGCTCCGAGACCAGCACTTTTCGATTTGAGGTGACTTTCGTAGGCTTCCAGAACGGACGATACAATTGCCTGACACTCTTCCGGATTTTTGCCACGATAGGCAACGGTCAGCACGTTGGCGTTGTCTTCGGGAATCGCAATCCGCAGATTGTCATTCCATTGCTCGATCAGCTCAATCGCATCCAGATCCTGAAATTCTTTCAGGTCTTTGATCCCTGCCTGTTCGTCGGCAGCATCAAACATCTTCTGACTTTTGAGCACCAACATGTGCGTTTCCACCTCGTTCTGAAACGTGGGGCGATCCTTCATCGTTTGCTCATTAAAGACTGGAGAGAGCTTCTCTTCGATCAGCACCTCCGCCTTGGCTTCGTAGACTTTCTCAGCCTTAAGGCAGTAGATCGCGCCCAGGACGCCGAAAACCACCAGATTCAGAAGGATGATCGGATAGTGCCGGACAACCATGCCCCAGACATCCAGATACTCACTTTGTTGATCAAAGTCGTTGTTTTTTTTATTCATCGCTGTTCATTCGAATCGGAATTGGAATCCGGCATTGGAACATACAAATTGAACCAAGCGGAAACGCCCTGACGAAAAATGTAATTCGGCATAAAAGGTGAGGAGGAGAATTACGCCAACTTCGAGTGACGCAATTTCAGTGCCGAGACAAGACAATATGAAGTCCATACCCCCCACTGCAAAAATCGTATCCGAAGATACGAAGCATGGCGAGTTGCTGGCGCGAAAATTGATGGACCGAAGTACTTTTTCAAGTGTTCACTCGGCCATTCGAGTGGTTTTTTGTGCCAGGCGACTTTTGGTCAAAGCCAGATATCCAATTCCAAGGGAAAACCCAGCATAAACACTATGAGCCGAAACCAGGGTCAATCCGTTGATTTCTACACCGATGTTGCATGCAAGCGCCCCCGCGACCAGCCAATCCCACTCTTTTGACGCGTTGTAGGATCGTGCCAAGCCAACCTGAAGTGCCAGCCAGGCTGCCGAGATAAGGAATGTAACGATGGCCCCGAACTGTAGCGCGTAAAGAATAAAAAGGCTGTGAACATAATGCAGTTGTTCCAGCTGATTGGTACCCGGGTCGCGAATTCGAAACTCGGCACCAAAGCCATGCCCTTCCCAGTCGATTAACCGAACGGCGCCCTTGAGCTGAAACGTCCGGTCAGAAATCGTGTCAGACACCGTGTAGTTTGGATTATAAGTCAAAAAATTGAGTACATCGAAGTACTCGCTTCCCTGAACGAT
>CALHZT010000101.1 GCA_938040995.1 uncultured Pirellulaceae bacterium
GGTGTCATGCGAAGAATGAGCAGGGCATACCACGTGTCGCGTGAGGAGGGTCGGAGCCTTAGCGACGGGGAGGAGCGGCCATACGCGTCGATGTATCTGCAACAGTTCATGTCCGTTCTGGGCAACGTAAAATCCGCTGCAAGGCCAACTTTACAACACCCCAGGGGCTGGCTCAATTTTTCGGCGGCAAACTGACTTGTTTCACTTTGCGGACAAACGTCGAAAATTTGTGCCTGACCCTCTCGAACCTGAGGAAACGTCAGTATCCGTGAACGGTTACCATTTTCCACAGGAATGCAGTTTCGTCTGCTTGCTTGCCGCCGTGCGACTGGCATGCTTCCGGTGATGCGGATATCGCCAACAGATCGCGACGATCTGTTCGAAGAACTAACGCAGATCAATGCTCTATCGACTGGGGCTGTAGCGCTCGCCATTTGTCATCGTACCAGCGGACAGGTTTCGCCATCTGGGAAATCCACTCACTGTACTCGAATTTGAGTTGGTCAACGATCTTCGGATTCTCAAGCGAGACGTCGCGTTCCTCCGATGGGTCTTTTTCAAGATCGTAAAGCCATAGTGGGTGGCCTTGCGCTTTCACGGCTTTCCACTTGCCTTTGGATGCAACCCAGGCTGCTGGCCTACCTGCTGAATGCCAAAGCCGGGTTCCAGGTTTCTTCGCGTGGTTTTCACGGCGCCATTTCTTGAACGCGGCCTCGGATTCGGGATCCAGCAGTTTTGTCTCGGAGGCCCAGAAGAAGGCTTCGTCCCGAATGCGCTCGCTGGAACCGGCAATCACTGGTTGCAGGCTTTTTCCATCCAGTCCTTTCGGCAGCTGAATGCCGGCGACATCCAGCAGAGTCGGCATGATGTCGCCGATGGTGACTGATTCCACATAGTCGCGTTTGTTCGAGATCATCTTCGGGAAATGGATGATCATGGGAACTCTCAACGCGCCGTCGAAGACCATGCGTTTGCCGCCCCGAAACGAACCATTTCTCGGAAGTGGAGCGCCATTTGTCGCTCCATTGTCGCTTGCGAAGACAACTAGTGTGTTTTCGAGTCTTCCGTTTTCTCTGAGTGTTTCGAGGATACGCCCGATGCCGTGGTCCATGGCGCGAATCGATCCGTAGAAATTATTTGATTTTTCGTCGAGATCAAAAGACTCCATGTATTTTTCAGGCGGTTCGGACAGCGGGCCGTGTGGCTCGTTGTAGGCGAGATAGAGGAAGAAAGGCTTGCTGTCGTCCTTGATAAACTGCAATGCCTCTTCGGTCATCTGATCCGCGAGAAAGCCTTTCGCCGGTGCCTTGGCACGATTCCTCATCAGCGACTTGGAGTTGTACTTCGGCGTACCAGGCGAATCGAAGCCGAAGAAGTAACCAAATCCCTTGTCGAGGGGATGCTGTCCAGGTTCGAGGCCCAGGTGCCACTTCCCGACGAGCGCAGTCCGATAGCCGCTCGCTGTCAAGTGGCTCACAAGAAAGGGCAACTCGGGGGGAGCTCCAATTCGATTCATATCAAGGTTGGTGTAAACTCCCATCCGCTGAGGATAGCAGCCTGACATGAGCATCATACGACTGGGGGCACACGTGTGACCTGCTCGCAGATTCGTGATTCGTATCGACTTTTCAGCCAGCTTGTCAAGTTCCGGCGTGCAGTTTTGAGCGGCCGCCAGATGTTTGGCGAGCATGCCGTCTTTGAGCTTTGCTACCGAATTCGCAGGAAGGTCTTCCGCGGAGAACAAGTCGAGGAATGCGCCCATCTGCCCATAACCCTGGTCGTCGGAAAGAACCAGGAGGAAATTGGGACGATCGTCTGCGGCCACCGTTGCAGCGGTGGCAAGCACATAGGCGGCAAATCCGACAAACAAATTTCGATTTCTTGAGACGCGCCTGATCATGATGGTCACTCGAGAGAAGTTGAATTCAGCGACGTACAGTGCACGTTGCAACGGATTTGAGCACCGTCAATTGTGGATTCCGTTTACCGAAACTTGAGAGGGTGCAAGACACCGAGAAACCGACTCCGAAAAAGAGCCGATTTTCTTTGCGTTTTCGTATCTGCGGAAGTTTTCCGTCCCTACTGTCCGCGTTTCCGCGTTCGCCACAGAAACATGCTGCCGAGCAAGATCAGCGACATGCTACCAGGCTCTGGAACGGTCGCGACGTCGTCGGAAGACAGAAATTTGTTCGAGTTCCACACATTGAAGTCGCCAACATCGACGGCTCCGTCCGCATTGAAGTCGCCAGAGCACCATGCTGGTGTTGACAAGAATTTGTTCGAGTTCCAGACATTGAAATCGCCAACATCGACAAATCCATCAAGATTGGCGTCACCGGGCAGGTAGGGATTCCCGTTGCTCAGGTTCACCGCGCCCGCCTCAGCCAGCCAGTCTGACAAGTCGCCAGAATCTACGGCTCCATCGCTATTCAAATCGAAAGAGAGGTCGCTGGCCGCACCGGCAATCTCTGCCACCAAAGCATCGACATCAGTGCAATCGTATTCCCCGTCGTTATTGAAGTCTCCATTGCTGATGGCCATATTCGCTTCGAAATTCAAACGAAAATCTTGAAAGGCAAAACGAGAATCACCGCCCGTCGTATTCAGGGCGCCCCGGAAAGAGAATTCGCTTGACATAGGTGCGTAATTATTGGGCGGCCCCGCATGGGTAAACGTCGATCCATCGCCAAGTGTCACATCCATCTGCTCGCCACTGCCGAGTCCCTGAAACCTCGCGAAAGAAAACTCATTCGTAATCGCAATGTTGGGTGGGGCAACGACGTTGATCACACGAAGGCTCAGCCCTTCCGATTGGCTGGAGCTACCAAAAATATCATCCAGATTCGAAACTGCCATATTCGAGGCGCTTCGTACTCCAAAATGCTGGTCGGCTCGAGGTACGACGAGACCTCCGTTCGCATCGTCTGTGAGAGCCTCAATTTCGACTGTGAAACTGACCGAATCGTTTGTCGTACCACCTTCTGAGCTATAGTCCAAACCCGTCACTGTATAGTTCAGCCAGACTGCTTCCGACGGGGTCTGCAATATGCCAGTATCGATACCATTCGAATCAAGTGTCAAAATATTGCCTAGCGGATCCGTAATCGTCTTGGTGAGAGTTCCCAGATTGTTGGTAACTAAACTGCCAGTGACGTTCGCGGGATCCATTTCGTTCAGCGTTCTCAACTCGCCGGCTGTCAAAATCGCCGGGAAAACCAGGCAGGCGAAGCAGAGGAACCGGGTAGCAATACGTGACATAGAATCTCCTTCGGTATCGTACGATTACGTTGTTATAAAAATCCTGGCGTGCCTTGAAAGCGCACGCCCAAACGATGTCATTTCACTGGTGTCTGATGGTGCTGTATCGCAAATATGATTGAATATCGTTGGTCAAGAAAAAATCGCATGTTTGCGGTAAACCAACGTATCAGAATTAGTTCTCATTCTACCAGCTATTGCAGCCAAATATATTGCCCGAGTGCTCAGGATTACAGTCGTTTTTGACCACTGAAACTTGAAATGGATGTTCTTGATAAATGCATGTTTTTTGTAAATACAACTATACGTAGTTGAAAAACCCTTTACTGTGGAGGGTTGTTACCGACTCTTATGAATTTATCAAAGGATACCATCGCTTCTTACGGGGCAGAGCATCACCGATCAGCCTGGGGTAACGCTTACCAAGACAATCACGGATGTGGCTGGAAACAATCTCACCCTCGATCCAACAGATCCGGACGACGGTATCCGAACGCCAGCGTCAAACGACAGCGGGAAATCTATGCCCAACCGGACTACGACCCGATTCAGCAATTTACAGCCAAGTACGGAACAGTTACGCGCCCACCCCCAAGCCAATGGGGCCAGACAAAACCATTCTTCTGTTCGACGACTTTGAACGTGATGAACCGGCGCCTGACAAGGAAATGGTCGGCAACGGCTGGGAAACTGACAGTAAGGGCCGCGCAGGGGGTAAAAAGCAAGTCGATCTGGACAACGGTGCATTGCACGTCACGTTGGCTGCGGCGGCTGATCGCGTTGTCAGCGTTTGGCACGACCCCGCATACAGCAACGTGCTGGTCGAACTGAGATTCCAGCTTGCCGAAGGCTCGGACCTCGCTGTTCATTTCGCCGACATGAGACGTTGAGCGTTAATACGCTAGTGGGTCCCCGCATTCGCGGGGAAGACGGCCATAAGCGCCATAGGCCGTCCATTGAGTCGTCATGAACGGAGATTCGACACTAATTGATCGAACGATCCTTACCGCCCAATTCAAAGATTCAAAACTCCATTTGGCGAATTACCCGTTTTCCAGCGTGTGTAGCAAAATGCGACATGCTCATGCAAAATGGTACAGGAGCGTGTGGTAACACAAAAATCAAAGCATAAAAGAATACCTCGGAATCGAATGCTTGATTGGACTTCTGAGGCAGCCAACAGGGCGCGGAGGTCAGGTAAACCAGACGCGATCCATGATTCCGTGGAATCGCTGATGTCTGGCATCGTGTTTGCAGTCAGAGTGAGACCAGTTTACCTACGTGTTCTTGATTAATGTCGCAGCGACTTTAGGGGCAAGATGAGTTTCTTTGGAGAACACACGGACGCACAGACGGCTGGGCGATTTTTCGTTTCGAATTCGCTGCATTGCCAAGGCGTCGTTTCACCGCGGCATTCGCACGATTATGGTTGCATTCATTTCGTGTTGGACGGCCAGTATTGCGAGAAAATCGGCAACGAAACGTTCGAAGTTGAAAGCGGTCAGGCCCTTTACAAACCGCCAGATGCGGTTCACTCAAATCAATTCAGGCACACCTTCGCGTCAACTCGTCGGATTGAGATTCATAATCATGACCAGTCGGCGATTCGACTGCCGGATCGGCCGATGCATCTGAAAGAGCCGTGGTTTGCTGGTTTGTTTTCGCGACTTGGTCAAGAACTCCAGCAAGATGATGATTTAACGTCGTTTGCGATAGAGAACATTTCCTGGGATGTGTTGTGCCAGGTCGTTCGTAAAGATCGGCAGTCTGACGGCGACTCGCAGAAGGTCAGGAACGATTGGCGAGTAGCGCGAGCGATCGAGATTTTAGAGCAGCAATATATGTCGCCCCCGAAAATTGGTGTCTTGGCGAGCAGCTTGAATATCCATCGGTCGCAGCTTTCGCGACTTTTCAAAAAGCAAACTGGGCAGACGTTTTCGGTTTTTGTTCGCTCGTTGCGCATTCAAAGGGCCATGAAGCTGTTGCAGGGGACTTCCATGCCGCTTGCCGATATCGCACTCGAATGTGGATTCTCCGACCAGAGTCACTTTTCACGTTCCTTCCGAACTGTCACGAAGCGAACACCATCGGAGATTCGTGGATAGGCGACTCCAGTTTCTCTCTAGCTGGGGTCTTCAGGCGAGGAAAGGCAATGAACAGCCTTTGTGAATCGTAGGCGCTTGACAGCCAGCGGATCCGGCGCCCAACCGCTTAACAGATTGCTGCTTCAAAAATCAAATTGCCCGATGCGCAAACCGTGGAGTGAGGCGGCTATTCCCACACTCAAGCGACTGGTTGCGCACTTTGTGGTCGCTTCAGCGAGCAAATTCTACGAAGAAATGGTCGCTGCGTCTTTGCGTGAGCACCGGCTGAGCCTTACGGCGAATGTGCCGGAGTCACATCCATTCCAAAATCACAATCATTCTATACGTGTGATAATCACCGAGTAACATCTAGTGTTGCCCAGCTTGACGGATGCGTTTCCGTTTTCTGGGGTTATTTTTTTGGATTCAAAAGGAGAAGAGAAGTAATGATTCAGATTCATGGTGTTTTGAGACTCGTCGCGTTCAAACTAATGTCAATTCCCCCCCAATTCCGCTTTTGCAGTACCGTACGCCCTATCATTTCCCTGCTGCAAGCGGGGCTATTCTTGTCGCTTTGTCTTTGGCATACAGACTTGAGCGCGCAAGATCTGGAAATTCTAACGCTTGTTGAACACAACATCGAATCTCCTCCTTTCGTCGAAGGCCAGAGTATCGACGGGATTGACGGCTGGACCACAGACTTTCCGGCATCGAATCCGCTTTTGTTCACCGACCGGGTAGGCGATCCGACAAGCGTTCTGTTCGGTCCCACCAGCGGAGCAATCACCGTTGGCCCATTTGCCACCGGAGGAACTTTTCCTGACATCACGATTCCCGAGGAAGCAAGGACGCTGACGATCAATATGTCTGGGCATTTCAGGAGCAGGAGCTCCCAGGGGTTTCAGGCACGCATGCGACTGACTGGCACGGACGGGTCGAATTTTATCCTGAGTCTCGGTGCCTTGGCGTTCACGGATCCTCCGATTCCGCTTTTTATATCCGGGACTGATTTCGAAGACGAGCGGGTCAATCTGAATAGTGAAGACCAGCACAGTCAGGTCGATCATCGCTCTCTGGATTTAACCATGTTCTACGACCAGCGTACCGGGAGCGGATTGGTGACAGCCAACAATCTGGAAGGCGATGGACTACCCACTGTCATCAGTGAATTTACCGACAATTTTCTCGTTTCGGAGCTTGGAACGCTTGCAGGTGATGTGTTTCTCGCGGGTCCTGACAGCGCGATTTCCGCGCTCAGCGTTCAGGTCGGCGTAGTTCCTGAACCGTCAAGCTTTACTGCATTGGCATGCCTGAGCCTGCTTATGCTAGGTAGTAGAAGGCGAAAGTAGGACAGCCGACAATTCGTCGTTGATGTTCGCATTGCCGGGAAGTCCATTGATGGATCCGGCAATGCGCTGGCGGCCAATTTCTTACCCATCTTTGGGAGGAGGCATGATCTTTGATACGGTCGATTCGGCGCGTCTCGGCCAGTCAGCAGACAACTATCTGAACTTACGAAACGTAATTGCCCACGAGCACGGTCATGGTCTCATTGACTGTCGGCATACTCCCGTCTGCTAGACATTCCAGTCACCAAACTCCTCAAAGATAAACTCGATATCCGTCACGTCGGAAGTTGCTTCGCCATATGTGCGGGCCTGAACCCGGTCAAAGTTCTTTGCCATCGTTCGGCGCGATCCTGTCAGGCGAGCAGTATCTTCACGACCGCTTAGCAAGTCACCGGCTGCCACTTCATTGATTTCGGCAACATCGTTACCTTCTCCACCGTGAGCCTGAACGATTTCAAAGTCGTCGGCGACGTTGCGATAGGTTCCGTTCGGACCATCGTGCATCTGGCTTCGGTCGGCCCGGTCGATGAATCGCTCATTGCCAGCACCTCCCATGAAGATCGCGATGTCCTCGCCACCCGCGTTCGACTTGGCATAAACCGTCTCGAACTGCAACGCCCGGTTGGTAAACGAGTCGCCTCGCAGTTCGCTAAATCCGGGTCGTCCAATGTAGGTGTCGTTTGCGGCCGAATCATGCAGGTACGCTATGTCGTCGCCACCAGCATTCGACGCTCCCGTGACAAGATCGAATCCGAGTGCCCGGTGCAGGAATCCATTACCGCGAATCGAACTCATTTCTGGCGACGCGACAAAGATGTCGTTGCCAGTACTGTCAAACAGTGTCGCCCTGTCTTCCCCGCCGTTCTCGGCATACGCGTTGACCATGGAGAATCCGACCGCCTGATTCTGATAGCCGGATCCGGTCATGCGTGCGTTTCCAACGGCAGCCGTAAACTCATCATCGCCCGCGGTGTCATGGAAGTTTGCCAGGTCGTTACCACCGTTTTGCGATATCGCCCTGACTGACTCGAAACGGTGAGCTTCGCTACGGAATCCGCCACCCACCATCGTTGACTTGGTACCCTCTGCAATGAACACGTCATCGTCTGAGCTGTCGATGAACTCGATCCTGTCGTTGCCTGCGGAAACTGCCCTGGCAGTGACGGAATCAAATCCAGCTGCACGGAATTCCATGCCATCACCAAACAGCTGGGCAAATCCGGGGCGGAGTCTGACAGTGTCGTCGGCGTTCGTGTCGTAGATTGTGGCGATGTCGTATCCGCCATTGATGGCGTTTCCTGTCACCATTTCGAAACCACGCAGTTCGTTCTTGTAGCTGTTGGTGATCTCACGCATGGTGGCGTAGTTCTGCGTCACCACGAATACATCGCGGCCAGCACTGTCAACAAGGAAGCCTTTGTCTTCCCCGCCTTCGCCGCCGCGAACGCTGATGTGTTCTGTACCCTTGATGTTGATGTCGTAGCCGGTGCTCGTCAGCCTCGCGCTGTTCTGCATCAACACGGCGCGATCATCCAGTGTCGATCCCGTAAGCTCGACACGGTCGTGTCCGCCGAGGCCATGAAACGAAATGTTCCTGATCTCATTCGCGTCATACTCGTAGACAACCTGATTCACTGAAACGACGTGGACGTCGGTACCGGCTTGGATCGAGACGACATCATCGCCTGCGCTGCCCTCGATCGTGAGGATGTCACCATCGACAGCCATTTCAGGGCCTTCCGCGATATCCAACGCTTCCAGTCCAGCCGGCGGTGTTGGGCCGCTGCCCGAGTCATCGCCCTGATTCGAGGCGAGGAACGGGTCTTTACCCACGTAAGTCGGGTCGAGTCCGACTTCGCCAAAGTTGTTGGCGATGGAGGTCTGGTTAAGAGGAGCAAGGGTTACTGTGATCGCATCGTTGCCACTGGTTGTCTGGCCATCACCAGGCGACTCGTCACCGTCAATGAACGCTTCCGGGTGTTCCTGCGTGATTTCGTATTCGCCCGGCATCAGGTCGTCGAACAGGTAATTGCCGTTGGCATCCGTCATCGTTGTCATCGTGATGGTGTCGCCAAAGATGTCCATTCCGGACAATGCCATGTTGACATCTGGAATACCGATTTCGTTACTGTCAAACACGCCATCGTTGTTCAGATCAACCCACGATGCGCCGTAAATTTCACCGATAGCGATTCGGAAGTCCGTCGGGTCATCGTTGTCAGTCGGATCAAGATTGTCGTCGGGATCTGTATCGGTGCCATCGTGCGATTCGTCAGGCCACTCCATGCCGCTGCCATCCGTGGCGACAAGTGAAGCCTGCGTTTCCAGCTCGCCGTAAACCTGGTCCAGTCCAACGACCACCTGGATATGGGCCGTTTCGCCCGGAACCATCATTGAACCGGCCGCCACAAGATCGAGGTCGTTGACGCCATCGAACATTCCGTTCGCACTCACCGTTGGAGAGCCACTGACAAAGTTGACGTCGAGGACCTCGAACGAGCCGGTGGTGAATGTTGCCGCGAGATCCTGGACGAGGGTGATGTCAACGGGTGTGTTGCCAAGGTGCTCCAGGTAGAGGTCAAACACGACTCCGCTATCGTCCGGTGCAAGCGTTTCGTTCAGCGCGACGCCAACATGCCCGATCGGAGTCAATCTACCAGGCGATGGGCCCTGGTTGTTCGTTGGATCGTCGTTTCCATCCGGATCGACATTGGTGCCGTCCACGGAAGTATCTTCGTAAGGTCGGTCGATGTCATCGATCGCGGTGATGGTGACCTGATTCTCGTAGAATCCAAGCCCGTTGTCCTGCTCATCAACGATCGAGTCGACGGCAAGAACCACCTGGATTTGTGCCATCTCGCCCGGCATCAGGGAGCTTCCCGCATCAATCAACTCGGTATCGGAAGAGCCATCGTAATCGTCATTTACATCAATTGAGGCCGGTCCGCTGATGAGTTCTACATTCGAGATTGTGTAGTTGCCGGATCCGAGCACTTCATCGAGGTTTTCCATCATCGTCAGGTCGAAGGCCTCTGACCCGCCAAGATGCTCGAGATAGAAATTTAAAGTCGCAACATCCGTCGCGTCGTTCCAAATCGTATGTACTGAGGTTCCGACTGTCGCGTCACTTGGCAACAAACCGCCGGCTGGATCTGTCGAAGCTCCGGATGAGAGTGGCGCGACCAGAATTCTCTCTGACCTCGCGGTAACTGGATCAAAATCACTATCGACGGTGTCGTCGTCGCCGGCATCCTGCAATCCAATTTCGTAAGTCGATGGCAACATGATCTCGACCATGTATTCGCCAGTCGGCACGCCCGGGAATTCGTATTCGCCCATCTCGTCCGTCATGGTCATGACCATCTCGCCGTCGGCGTCCATGATCATTTCCCCATTCATGTCCAGCAGGCCGAGCATAATTCCCGGAATGCCAGGCTCCTCGCCGTTTCGAATGCCGTCGGCGGATTCACCGCCTCCGTACCCGTTGTCGTACCACACGCTACTTTCAATCGAGCCAAGAACATAGTCTTCGACTTCGCCGTTGTCCCATTGTCCGGTCTGGCTGCGCTGGTCTCCCATTTCGTCGCTTGTGAATCGGAAGCGGGCAGCTGTATCACCCGTGGCGTCGTCTGGGACGGCGACTGTTAATACGGACGTGCCGGCATCGAGCGGCAAGTCGTCGATGTTGGTCGGCATCGGCAACGCGACTCCATCCACATGCGTCACCGTGATTTCGTCAAGCACGCCGTCAGAGTTTGTGTCGATCCACGCGTTAAGATATCCGTCGGTGCTCGCGGCTACTTCGATGTCCGTCGATCCACCCGGCATTAGTGGGCTGAGGAACACGATGCCGTCTTCGTCGTCATTGATAAGGTTGTCGTCGCCAAGTCCGTCTGGTGAAGGCTGACCGTCTGGGTCAATGTCCGGGATGCTGCTGCCGAGGAAGGTGACTCCATCGACGACGTGCCGGGCACCGTCATTTGCAAAAGTCGTAATGCCGTATTCTTCGGGCAAATCACCATAGTCGAAGCGTGCCAGACCAACGTCGACTGTTTCGTCGGTTTCGCCCGCACCCAGTGTCACGACGTCTGATTTTTTCGTGAGTTGACTGATGTCACTGTCGGCCGAGTCATCATCGCCAGCGTTCTGAACGGTGATTCCAAATCCAGTAGGTGTGACGACTTCGATCGAGTAATCGCCAGGAGGCAGTCCGGCGAACTCGTACGATCCGTCCGGTCCGCTCATCGTGGAAATGTCGTTTCCTGCGACGTCCTGGATGCGATCGCCGTTGCCGTCCAGCAGGAAGATTTCGACATTCTCCTTCGGAGCTTCGCCAGCATCCTGGATGCCGTCGCCAGGGTTCCCACCGCCTTCGCCGTTGTCGTACCAGACATAATCGCCGAGCGAAGAGAGGATGTAATCTTCGACTTCGCCATTGTCCCAGGCACCATCCGGCGTCATGGCCCCGGCCGGATCGTCATTGCTGAAGCGGAAGCGAACGCCCATCTCGCCAGTTGCATCATCAGGTACGCTGACAGAAATGATATTCGTACCTGCCGTGAGTGGCTCGTCGATCGCGATCTGTTCCGCCGATTCGAACGTTTCACTTCCGTCGAAATCAATCCACGCGTTGAGGTAGCCATCGGTCGAAGCCACGACTTCGATCTCTGCAGTTGTTCCTGCAGCAAGCGGAGTCAAGAAGGTCACGCCGTCTTCGTCAGCGACACCATCCGAGTCATCACCGGACGCGTCGTCCGTCGGCACGCCGTCCGTTTCGTCATCCACGCCGTCGCCCAGGAACGTGGCGCCGTCGATTCCATGCGCCGCACCGTCGGACGAGTTGGTCGTGCCGTAGCTGTCCGGCAAGTCGCCGTAGTCCTGCACAAGCATTCCCGCGTCCGCCGTTTCATCCACGGTGCCGGGTTCGACGGTATAGATCTGATCCGTGACGCCAGTCATTTCATTGGCATCGCTGTCAACTTCATCGTTCGGGGCGACATCAGTTTCTGTAAACTGCATTCCCTCAGGCAATTCGTATTCGACTCGATAGTCGCCGGCTGGCAGGCCAGAGAACTCGTAGTTTCCATTTTCGTCGGTCGTGGTTGTGACTGGATTGTCCATCCCGTCGAAAACGGGAGTACCCGTCTCGTCGAGCAGGTTCACGACGACTCCTTCCAAACCGGGTTCGTCACCGTTCTGGATTCCGTCGTTGCCTGTGCCGTCACCGTCGCCATTGTCCATCCAGACGGTATCGCCGAGCGAGCCGAGCATGTAGTCTTCGACTTCACCGTTTCTCCAGCTGCCAGTCTGGCTGCGGTCTTCACCCATTTCATCGCTCGTGTAGCGGAATCTTGCCGCCATCGGGCCGGTCGCATCCACTGGAACTTCGATGGTCAAGATGTGACTTCCGCCAGTCAACATCAAGTCGCTGATCGTTGTGCCAGCCGTCAATGGCGTGCCGTCCACATGAGTGACGGTGACTTCATCGAGGGTCCCGTCGCTGTTAAAGTCGATCCATCCATTTAGATATCCGTCGGCACTCGGATCGACCTGAATGTTGGCACTGGTTCCCGGCATCATCGGAGTCAGGAAGGTGACGCCATCTTCGTCGTCGATGCCATCGAGTGTGTCGTCGCCCGTCGCATTGTCATTCGGTTGGCCGTTGCCTTCGCCATCGACTGATCCGCCAAGGAAGGTGACTCCATCCAGGCCATGGTTCGGGCCGTCCTGCATACGCGTGGTAGCGTATGGTTCCGGCAAGTCGCCCATGTCGACTTCGATCATGCCGGCATCGGCCGTTAGCTCTGTCGAGTTCGGCCCAATTGTGTATGTCTGATTTGTGATACCCGACATGATATCCACGTCGCTATCGATCGTGTCGTCGGTGCCCTGGTCGGCGTCGGTAAACAGGTACTGTTCCGGCTGGCCAAATTGAACGCGGTACTCGCCTTCGGGCAATCCAACAAAAAGGTATTCGCCATTTTCGTCTGTGACCGTAGCGACCGGATCGCCGGCAGCATCGAGAATCGGCTCGCCATTCGCGTCGAGCAGGTAAACAGGTACGCCTTCGATGCCTGTTTCATCCGGGTGTTGCATGCCATCTTTTGCGGTGCCACCGCCGGCACCATCATCCAGCCAGACTTGGTCACCAAGAGATCCCAGAACATAATCTTCGACTTCGCCGTTGTCCCAGTCGCTGTTCGGCGAACGGTCGGCTCCCATTTCGTCGCTCGTGAATCGGAATCTGGCTGCCATGTTGCCATCGGCATCGGCCGGTACGTCGAATCGAATCGTGGTTTCGCCAGCCGTCAACGGTAAGTCGCTGATATCCGCCGGTGCCGCCAGTTCGGTTCCATCAACATGCGTGACGGAGACTTCATCGAGGGTCCCGTCACTGTTGAAGTCGATCCACGCATTGAGGAAGCCGTCGACGCTTGCGGTCACGGTGACTTCTGCCGAGGTGCCCGGCATCATTGGCGTGTTAAATACGATTCCATCTTCGTCGTCGGTTGCCTGATTCGCATCATCACTGGTCGCGTCGGCCGTCGGGGCTCCGTCGGCTTCGTCATCAATTCCGCTACCTAGATAGGTGCCTTCTTCAATGACGTGTCGCGCGGGCCCAGTCGCCGAAGCATCCGAAGTTCCATACTCATCTGGCAAGTCACCATAGTCATGGAACACAAGGCCTGCATCGACTGTGTCGTTGGTTTCGCCGGCTTCGATTTCAGTCACTGCAGCTGTGCCGTCAGCCGGATCCGCATCACTGTCCGTCGCGTCATCCCCACCAGCATCCTGGTCGGTGAATTCTGATCCGGCGGGGGCTTCGAATTCAACCTGGTACTCACCGGCGGGTAAGCCGGGGAATTCGTAGTTGCCATCAGAATCCGTGGTTGTGGAAATTGGGTCGTCGTTCGCATCGAGGACAGGATCGCCATTACCGTCGAGCAGGTTTACGACGACTGCTTCCAAACCTGGCTCGGTTCCATTTTGAATTCCGTCGCCAGAGGTTCCATCACCGGCTCCGTTGTCGACCCAGACCTGATCACCGATCGAACCCAGAACGTAATCTTCAACTTCGCCGTTGTCCCAGTGCCCATCGGGACCCAGCGTTCCCGCCGGATTATCAGCCGTAAACCGGAAGCGAGCCGGAGTCGTTCCCGTCGTGTCTTCCGGGACTTCGATGGTGATGATGTGTGTGCCTTGTGTGAGGTTCAAGTCGCTGATCGTCCCCGTGGTCGGTGTTCCGTCGATACTTGTAACGTTGACAGTATCCAGCGACCGGTCATCGTTGAAGTCGATCCACGCGTTCAGGAATCCGTCGCTGCCAGCAACAACCTGGATGCGGGCTTCGGTGCCAGGCATGAGCGGATCGAGGAAAGTGATGCCGTCTTCGTCATCATTGCCCGTCGTGTCATCTCGGTCAGCTCCCGCGGAGTTGAACGAATCGAGTTCATGGTCAACTGTTTCACCCAGGAACGTCTGGCCATCGACGACGTGACTTGGACCGCCCTCGCTGGCGAGAACGTTAAAGCCGATCGGTAGATCACCGCGATCCATCACCACGAGACCCGCGTCGACAGACATGTCTTCTTCGCCTTCGGCGAGCGAAACCGTATCGCTAATGCCGGTGTCCGGATCGACGTCACTGTCGAGTTCATCATCCATTCCCGCGTTTTGATCAGTGAAAAGGTAGCCCGTTGGCAGCTCGAATCCGACTTGATAGTCACCAGCCGGCAGTTCCGGGAACTGATAGACACCCATCATATTGGTCGTAGTCGTAATCTCATTGCCATTGGCATCCGTCACGGGTTGGCCCGAACTGTCGAGCAGATTCACGACAACGCCTTCGACGCCTGGTTCCATACCATCCTGAATGCCGTTGCCACCAAGCCCGCCGCCCTGTCCGTTGTCCAACCAGACGATATCTCCGAGTGAACCGAGGATGTAATCTTCGACTTCGCCGTTGTCCCATGCGCCCGTTGCACCGAGTGCGCCGTTCGGGTTGTCGCTGGTGAATCGGAATCTTGCCGCCATGGTGCTCATGGCATCGGCGGGTACATCTACCGTGATTACATGAGTGCCTTCGGTCAGGGCCAGATCATTCAGCGTGCCGGTTGTTGGTGTGCCGTCAACCTCTGTGATGTTGACAGCGTCCAGGGTGCCATCCGTATTAAAGTCCATCCAGGCATTGAGGAAGCCGTCACTTCCTGCGGTTACCTGGATTCGTGCTTCGGTACCGGCGAAGAACGGATCCAGGAACACAACGCCGTCTTCGTCATCCACCGTGCCGTCTACATCGTCGCCGGTTGCATTTGCCGAAGGATTTCCATCTGCTTCGCCGTCCACGGTCGTTCCGAGGAAGACGCCATCCGCAACCACGTGTTTGGGGCCATCGTCGGCTTCGAGTGTGCCATAACCTTCTGGCAAGTCGCCGCGATCGTATTCAACGACGCCTGCGTCGAGCGTATCGTCCGTGTCGCCCGCACCAATCGTCGCCGTCGCAGTCGTCGTGATGCCGGATACTGGATCAGCATCACTGTCCGTTGCGTCATCGCCAACATCCTGGTCGGTAAAGTCATAACCTGTTGGCTCGACGAACTGCACCCGATACTCACCGGCTGGCAGTCCCGGGAACTCGTAGTTGCCATCTTCGTCAGTCATCGTGGTGATTTCGACACCGTCTGCATCGAGAACGGGATCGCCATTGCCATCGAGCAGGTTAACGACGACTCCTTCCAGTCCCGGTTCGGTTCCATTCTGAATGCCGTCCCCGGAAACTCCGCCTCCGGCACCATTGTCGACCCAGACCTGATCGCCGATCGAACCAAGCACGTAATCTTCGACTTCACCGTTGTCCCACGCACCACTGGAATCAAGTGCTCCATTCGGGTTGTCGCTCGTAAAGCGGAAGCGAGCCGCCATCGTGCCAGTGGCATTTTCCGGAACCGTAAATGTCAGTGTATTGTCGCCGGCGGTAACTGGCTCGTCTGCGGCGATCTGTTCGCCCGCGTCAAATGCATCGTTGCTGTTGAAGTCGATCCACGCGTTGAGGAAACCATCGGTCGAAGCAGTGACCGTGATTTCGGCTTCGGCGCCCGGTGTGAGTGGTGTGTTAAAGACAACACCGTCTTCGTCATCGGTATCAGCCGCATCATCGCCCAGTGCATCATCAGTCGGCACGCCGTCGAGTTCGGCATCCACGCCGCTACCCAGATAAGTTGCACCGTCGATTCCGTGGGCGGCTCCATCTTCCGCGGTGGTCGTGTCATAAACATCCGGTAAGTCGCCGAAGTCCTGTTCCAGGAGTCCGGCGTCTACCGAATTGTCATCCGTCCCGGCGGCGATCGTGTAAGTCTGGTCGGTGATCCCGGTATCTTCGTTGGCGTCACTGTCGAGATCGTCGTCGGATTCCTGATCGGTTTCTGTGAACTGGTGGCCAGTCGGCAACTCGAATTCGACTTTATAGTCACCAGCGGGAAGGCCGGGGAACTCGTAGTTGCCGTTTTCATCGGTCGTCGTAGTAATTGGTACGTCGTTCGCATCGGTGATTGCGTCGCCCGCCGAATCCAGCAGGTTTACGACGACATTTTCGACTCCTGATTCAGTGCCGTTTTGAATTCCATCATTGCCTGTGCCGCCGCCTTGACCATTGTCGAGGAAAACGGTGTCTCCAATGCTGCCGAGAACATAGTCTTCGACTTCACCGTTGTCCCATGCGCCGGTCATCTCGAGGCTGCCGCCAGTGTCATCCGTCGTGAAGCGGAAACGTGCCGCCATCGTGCCGGTTGCATCCGCGGGCACCGAAACCGTGACGATGTTGTCGCCGGCCGTCATTGGTTCATCGACGGCAATTTGTTCCGGAGGATCGATCACGCCGTCAGAGTTGAAGTCGATCCATGCATTGAGGAATCCGTCGACGCTCGCGTTGACCTGAATTCTCGCATCGGTGCCTGGCATTAATGGATCGAGGAAGGTGACTCCATCTTCGTCGTCGGTTGCACCAGCGGTGTCGTCGCCCGTTGCGTCAGCGGTAGGTGTGCCGTCTTCTTCACCGTCGATAGCAGATCCAAGATGGACTCCATCCGCGACGACGTGTTTCGCGCCGTCGGTAGCTTCGAGCGTGCTGTAGTTGTCTGGCAAGTCGCCACGATCGTACTCGATCACGCCGGCGTCCAGCGTGTCATCGACGACGCCCGCATCAATCGTCGTTGTGGCAGTGATTCCCGAAGACGGCTCGGCGTCGCTATCGGTCGCATCGTCGCCGGCATTCGCATCAGTGAAGTCGTAACCCGACGGTTCGACAAATTCGACTCGATAGTCGCCAGGCAAGAGTCCCGTAAACTCGTACATGCCATCGGCGTTGGTCGTTGTCGAAATGGCATCGCCATTCATGTCGAGGACGGGAGCGCCAGAACCATCGAGCAGATTGACGGTGACTCCCGCCAGGCCGGGTTCCGTGCCGTTTTGAATTCCGTCGCCTGAGGTTCCATCGCCAGCACCGTTGTCGACCCAGACGGTATCGCCGATCGCGCCAAGAATGTAATCTTCGACTTCGCCGTTGTCCCACGCGCCAGTCGCGCCGAGTGTGCCACCGGTATCGTCGCTTGTGAATCGGAACCGGGATGCCATCGTGCCGGTCGCATCGGCAGGTACGTTGACCGTGATCGTGTTGACTCCGGCAGTCAGCGGTTCGTCGGCTGCGAATTGTTCACCGGACTGGAAAGTGCCGTCGCCGTTGAAATCGATCCACGCGTTCAGGAAACCGTCTCGCGAAGCCGTGATTTCGATGCGTGCTTCGGTGCCTGCGACGAGCGAGTCGAGGAAGACAACACCATCTTCATCATCGTCGGTCTGGTCAGAGTCGTCGCCGGTCGCATCCTCAGTCGCCATGCCGTCAACTTCGGCGTCCACAACACTTCCAAGGAACGTCATTCCGTCGATACCGTGCACCGCTCCGTCATCGGAGACCAACGTTCCGTAACTCTCCGGCAAGTCGCCGAAGTCCTGAGCCAAAATGCCCGCATCAACCGTTGTGTCGGTTGTGTTTGGTCCGATGGTGTACGTCTGGTCCGTGACACCCGTTTCTTCGTTAGCATCACTGTCGAGCGTATCATCGCCCGCGTCAGTTTCCGTAAACTGGAATCCTTCCGGCAGCGCGAAAGCGACTCGGTAATCATCGGCAGGCAAACCTGCAAACTCGTAGTTGCCGTTCTCATCAGTCGTCGTTGTTACCGGATTGCCATCCGAGCCCATAATTGCGACACCGGAATCGTCGAGCAACGTAACGACAACACCGGCGACTCCTGGTTCCATGCCATTCTGTATTCCGTCGTTACCCATGCCTCCGCCCGTGCCGTCGTCGAGGAAGACGGTATCGCCAAGCGAGCCGAGTACATAATCTTCGACTTCGCCGTTCGCCCACGTACCGTTCATGCCGAGCATGCCACCTGGATTGTCGGACGTTACACGGAACCTTGCCGCCATGGTGCCGGTTGCGTCAGCGGGTACCGACACTGTGATGATGTTGTCGCCGGCGGCCAATGGCGTGTCTGTTGCGATCTGTTCGGCGGCGTCCATCGTGCCGTCCGAGTTGAAATCGATCCATGCGTTCAGGAAGCCGACTGAATTGGAATTCACGACAATTCGGGCGTCGGTTCCCGGCATCAGTGGATCGAGGAAGGTCACGCCGTCTTCGTCATCTGTGTTGGCGGCGTCATCACCGGTCGCGTCATCCGTCGGTACGCCTTCGGTTTCGGAATCAACACCGGCTCCCAGGAACGTCTGTCCATCGAGCACATGCTTTGCGGCTCCGAGCACTGAATCGTTGGTAGTGCCGAAATTGTCCGCCAAGTCGCCATAATCGTATTCAACGATACCCGCGTCGAGCGTGTCGTTGGTTTCGCCAGCGGGAATCGAGACGGCGATCGTTGTTCCGTCTGTGCCCGCGTCGCTGTCATCCGCATCGTCACCGGCGTCTCGAACCGTCCATTCGAACCCGGTCGGCAATTCAAACTCAACGGCGTAGTCGCCGGCTGGAAGACCAGCGAATTCATAAAGCCCATTCTCATCGGTCGTGGTCATGACCGGATCGCCGGTCACTGCATCGTTGATGCGGTCACCATTACCGTCCAGCAGGAAGACGTTAACGTCTTCGACAGCCGGTTCGCCAGCGTCCTGGATGCCGTCACCGGATGTGCCGCCATCGGCCCCGTTGTCCTGCCAGACGTAATCGCCGATCGCGCCAAGAATGTAATCTTCGACTTCACCGTTTTCCCAGACGCCAGTTGGAGTCAGCGTGCCGGGGTTGTCGCTGGTGAAGCGGAACCTAGCCGCCATCGTACCCGTCGCGTCAGCTGGCACCATGATGTCCAGGGTGTTTGCGCCCGGAGTCAGCGGCAGATTGGTTGCAATTTGTTCGCCCGCGTCGAACGAGTCGTTACTGTTAGAGTCGATCCACGCGTTGAGGAATCCGTCGATGCTGGCGGTGACTTCGATCTGTGCGTTGTTGCCGGCAGTCAGCGGAGTCAGGAAGACAACGCCGTCTTCATCGTCGTTGTTGTCATTGGCGTCATCGCCTCGTGCATCATCGCTCGGTTGGCCATTCGTTTCCGAATCGACTTGTGCTCCGAGGAATGTGATCCCGTCGATACCGTGTGCCGGTCCGCTTTCATCGTTGGTTGTGCCGTAGACATCCGGCAAGTCACCATAGTCGAGTGCGATTAGACCTGCATCCGCTCCAACGTACGTGTCGCCCGCCATGATCGTGAAGACATCGTCGGTCGTGCCCGTTGTACGGTCGGCATCGCTATCCAGCTGACCTGCCGTCGTTTCGTCGCCACCCACATTGGCTTGTGTGAAGAGATAACCTTCGGGCAACTCGAACCGAACCCGATAGTCGTTGGGGTTCAGTTGTGTAAACACATAGAACCCGTTCTCATCCGTCATCGTGGTAATCGGATCACCGCTACCATCCATGATCGGATCGCCGGCGGCATCGAGCAGGTGTACGACGGCTCCTTCCACACCCGGCTCGTCACCGTTTTGAATTCCGTCGCTGGCGACACCGCCGCCCTCGCCATTGTCGACCCAGACGCGATCGCCGAGTGCGCCCAGCAGATAATCTTCGACTTCGCCATTCTCCCACGAGCTGTTTGGCGAGCGTGCCCCGCCCATCTCGTCGCTGGTGAACCGGAATCGAGCCATCACCGAATCGGCAGCCGTCGCTGGAACGGAAATCGACAGCGTGTTGACTCCTGCGATCAGTGGCAAGTCGCTGATCGTCGCGCTTGGAGATGCTCCGCCATTCAAAGCCGTAACCGTGATTTCATCCAGCACGCCGTCGAGATCAAAATCAATCCACGCGTTGAGGAAACCAGCCACCGAGGCCGTGATCTCCACATCAGCCGTCGTGCCCGCAACCAGCGGGTTCAGGAAGCGGACGCCGTCTTCATCGTCAGGCATGCCTGTCGTATCGTCGCCGGTGGCACTCGCCGATGCCTGGCCATCTGACTCGCCGTCGACCGACGCGCCAAGGAAGGTGACTCCGTCGATAACGTGTTTGGCTGGACCGGCCGCCGAAGCGTTGGTCGTGCCATACTCATCCGGCAAGTCACCATAGTCAAAATCGACAACACCCGCGTCGAGCGTGTCGTTGGTTTCGCCAGCGCCAATCGTGACCGGATCGGTTTTTCCTGTCGTTGGAACAACATCACTGTCGAGCGCATCGTCAGCTCCGGCGTCTTGTTGTGTAAAGTCGTAGCCGGGCGCTTCGAATTCGACTGCGTAACTACCGGCCGGAAGGCCGGCAAACTCGTAGAATCCGCTCGCGTCTGTCGTTGCTGTGATGAATCCATTGGTCACCGGGTCGGTGATGCGTCCGCCGTTCACATCCAGAAGATAGACGGTCACTCCCTCGACGGGCGTTTCGCCAGGTTGCTGGATTCCGTCAAGCGCTGTTCCACCACCGGCGCCTTTGTCTTCCCAGACATAGTTGCCGATCGCGCCGAGAATGTAATCTTCGACTTCACCATTACCCCAGCCGCCCGTCGCTTCGAGGGCACCCATCGTGTTGTCGTTGGTGAATCGGAACCGGGCCGCCATCGTGCCGGTCGCGTCGTCTGGTACCTGGATAGTCAGCGTGTTCATTCCGGGTGCGAGTTCGCGATCGGTCGCAATCTGCTCGCCCGATTCGAATGTGCCGCTGTTGTTAAAGTCGATCCAGGCGTTGAGGAAACCGCCGGTCGAAGCCGTGACTTTGATTCGCGCGTTGCTGCCCGCCGTTAACGGGTCGAGGAATTCGACACCATCTTCGTCGTCGCTTGCGTTCGTATCATCGCCCATGGCGTCCGCAGACGGATTGCCTTCCAGGTCGGCATCCACGCCGGCACCCAGGAAGGTGACTCCGTCGAGACCGTGAGCCGCACCGTCGGCTGCGTTCGTTGTGCCGTACGAATCCGGCAAGTCGCCCATGTCCTGCTCGATCAATCCGGCATCGACGGTATCATCCACGGTTCCGGCCGCGATCGGATGTGGCTGAGTCGCAAGGCCGGTCGCTGGATCGGCATCACTGTCCAGCGCGCCATCTCCGCCCTGGTCAGCGAGCGTAAACTGATAGCCGTCTGGCGCGACGAACTCGACGCGGTAGTCACCGACGGGCAAGCCGGGGAATTCGTAGTTGCCGTTGGCGTCTGTGGTGGTTGTAATCGCATTGCCTTCGGCATCCTCGATCGGCGTACCGCCGTCGTCGAGAAGATTGACAACTACACCGGCGAATCCTGGTTCCGTGCCATTCTGAATTCCGTCAGCGGCCATTCCACCACCGTCACCATTGTCGAAAAAGACGACATCGCCAATCGTGCCGAGAACGTAATCTTCGACTTCACCAGTTGCCACGGTACCGGTTGTTGCGCGATCGTCCGCCATGGCTTCGGCAGTAAAGCGGAACCTCGCGGCCATGGTGCCCGTCGCGTCGGCTGGAACGTTGATCGTAAGCGTGGTCATCCCCGCAGGTAGTGACAGGTCGTTGATGTCGGTTGGCGACTGTGTCGTACCGTCCACGGCCGTTACGGAAACTTCGTCGAGCGTGCCGTCACTGTTAAAGTCGATCCATGCATTCAGGAAGCCGGCCGCGTTGGCAGTGACTTTGATGTCGGCAGGTTGCCCGGGATGAAGTGGAGTCAGAAACTCGATGCCGTCTTCGTCGTCGATGGACTCTTCGTTGTCATCGCCGGTGGCATCGTCCGTGGGCATTCCGTCATCTTCGTCGTCACGATCGACAGCCGCACCAAGGAAGGTTACACCGTCCATGGCGTGAGCAGCACCGTCCGCATCGAATGTCGTGCCGTATGTGTCTGGCAAGTCGCCAAGATCGGCTTCGATACATACGAC
>CALHZT010000102.1 GCA_938040995.1 uncultured Pirellulaceae bacterium
TCGAGAAGTCGTTCGAGTTGCTCCGGTTCCTGGATCACAAAGACCCCGCTGGGAGCTTCACTGGATGCGCCTGTCTTCTTCGCGTATCGCGATTCTCTGATCTTCTCTTCGTTACCATGCAGGACAATCAACGGACCGGCGACTGGACCGCCCACCTGAATACAGCGGTCATCGCGACTGGCAAGAATATCAATGATCTGCCATGGACCTTCGGCGACTTCTTTCATGGGCCGATTGAGAATGATGCCGACAGCACCGTCCTGATCGTGCTTGAGTACGAGGATCACGGTACGATCAAATCGCGGATCACTCATGCGAGGTGACGCAATCAACAAATTACCTTGCAGCGACTTCATGTGTTTTGCCTCTTCACTGTTCCGATACAGATCCGGTCTGCCAAATTGACACTTCAGCAATCTGCACGTTCACCTTAAATGCAACAGCTATGCCAATTCACGTAGTTTGTTCTGGTTATGCAACGGAGCAAATCAGCAAAACACCATGCAAGCAGGGGTTTGATCGCATCAAGTCTCAAATGTAGATTCCTGGGGGATGGGGAAAACGAGTGCCGCAGAATGAGTCAAACTGCTGTGAATTGCAGTGAATCGCAGTGAACTGCCAGATTCTCAGTCAGCCGACTGGATAACAACATCACGCACGGAGAAACCATGAAGTCATTTACAAGGCACCTCTCATTTAACATTCCGGCTCGCATGGACTTTCTCAACATCACTTCGGACGTAGCGAGCTTGCTCAAAGAAAGTGGAATCCAGGAAGGTTTGCTACTTTGTAATGCGATGCACATTACAGCGAGTGTCTTCATTAACGATGACGAGCCAGGCTTGCATCGCGACTACAAAAAGTGGCTGGAAGAACTGGCACCGTTCGATGCGTCACCTGATGTCTATCACCATAATCGTACCGGCGAAGACAATGCCGACGCGCACCACAAACGCCAGATCATGGGCCGGGAAGTCGTCGTTGCAGTCACCGACGGGCGGCTCGACTTTGGACCGTGGGAACAGATCTTTTACGGCGAGTTCGATGGTCGCCGTCCGAAGCGGGTGATGGTAAAAATAATCGGCGAGTGATCCCGCAACTGCGCCGAATTTCGCGTGCGTCCTGGCCGCCTTACGCTTCACTTCGCTGCGTGGCTTCATCAAGTTCGCCAACGAACTTGATGGCGTTTTCGAAATGCCCCTGCAACTGCATAAACTCGCGCCGATCACCGCCGCGATCCGGGTGAAGCTTTTCCGCTTTCTCACGATAGGCGTGTTTGATCTCTTCACGAGTACACGGCAACCTCAGCCCCAGAGCGATCAGACAACCGGGCGTTTCGTAGCGCGCCCATTCGGGAATGTGAGCAAAGTGACGCGTGACACGAACCATCACGCCGCGAAGTGCACGCAACCAGGCTCGAAAGTCCAGAACCATGATCAGGTCGCCGATGAGAATGAACGCTGCCACTCCCCCGAAGAACCCACACAGGATGCCGATATCAATCGCGTCTGGCCAGGGCCGCGAACCAAACAGAATGGTCCCGGCGAATTCCATCACGATAGAACCTGGAGATGTGCAAACCATAACGACGTCAAACTGCGTTCTCAGTTGGAAACAGATTTCCAGCGTTTCATCGAATGCACTGATGATCAGTCGGCTTGTGATGTCGGATGATCTTGCATCGCTGGCCGCGCTACCTGTTCGGCCCGATCCACAGTAGCCGCGAGGTGCGGCATCAGCGAATCGTCATGGGCAGGATCATTGTGCGCGTGGCCATGGTGGGCAACGACATTCGATTGTTCGTGGAATTGACTATCGTAATGCGATTCGCGTTCATTGCCAGCCGCGTGATCAAATTGAATGTTTTCTCCGAAGTAATACTTGCGCGCGTCGGCGTTCTCCGTAACCTCCGTAGGTGTCCCGTGACAAAGAACTTTGCCTGCACGGATGACGTAGCTACGGTCTGTAATTGCCAGTGTCTCGCGCACCTGATGATCCGTAATCAGGATCGAAATACCAAGTTCCCGCAACTCGCGGACGATCCCCTGGATATCGTTAATCGTGACCGGATCGATACCGGCAAACGGCTCGTCCAGCAAAATGATCTGAGGATCCGAGACAAGACAGCGGGCAATCTCCAGCCGGCGGCGCTCACCACCAGAGAGATTTCCGGCTTTGGATCGCCGGATATGCTGGATGTTGAATTGATCAAGCAACTCTTCGCATCGTAAGCGGCGTTCCTTCCGCCGCATGCCAATCATTTCCATCATCGCGGTCAGGTTCTGTTCGACGGTCAGTTTGCGAAAGACGCTGGATTCCTGTGCAAGATATCCCATGCCACCCTCGGCGGCACGACGATACATTGGCCACCGCGTTACATCCCTGTCGTTGATCATGACGCGACCGCGTTCCGGCTCGACCATTCCACAAGTCATGCGAAAACAGGTTGTCTTACCGGCACCGTTAGGCCCCAACAAGCCAACAATTTCGCCACGATGCACCTCAAAGTCGACACCATCGACGACTCGTCGGCGACTGTACGATTTCATCAACCCGATGACTTTGAGAATCGGCATGGCATCCTTACCTGCTTGAATCCTTGATTGTGGCGAGCGAATCCGCCCGTCGACTTTGGCGAGCGGCGGATAAAAATTTTCCAACTTGCGTTCTTGAGCCGCTACGGCCACTGATGTCTTATTGGTAAATTCTCACTCGCCTTTCGACTTAGCGAATAAAACCCATCCGGTCGAGGTTGGGGAAGATTGGAAATCGCTTCTTGCCCGGGTTCCACGTGTGTGGCCAGTAAACCAGAAACGCTTTTCCAATCAACATCTCCCGCTTCACATTCGGTTCGACCGAAATCCCGTCCTCAAGAAACAACGAATTGGTCTGCGTGCTCCACAGTCGGGCATCCAGACTGAACGGGCTGTTGTCACCCATCGGGAAAAACTCGTCGACTCCCAGCGGAAAGAAGACTTCGTTCCTCGAGTCGAAGAGCGGTGTCTCTCCCCATGCCTGATGGCTGGCAAAAATATCCTGAACATCCTTGTGACCGAACCTGGATGTGTATTCACCGCTGCCGCTTCGGCCCCGGTGACTAAGGGCAGCGTAGTACGCGTCACGAAGCACGCGCAAATTTCTGACCTTCAGCCCAAGCCCTTTGCCGCCAATCGCAATGGGCGTCAGATCGCCGTCATCTTCCGGAGTCCAACGAGGCGTGAGCAGCGGAGGCGTCGTGAAGTTACCCGTATGCGGTTTGCCATCCGCTTCAAAGGTGATCTGCTTTCGATTCACCCAGAGAATCAACTGGTCATCCACGTTGGCCCACATCAGACGATAACTACCCGACCCTTTGATCGGCGTATTCGCGGTCAGTGTTTCTATTCCAGCCGATTGACCATCAGCACCATCAAATGGCAGCTGCCCACCTTCGATCGTGATGGTGGCGACTCCCGTTTCCACGTCGATCTCAAAGACATGGTCGAGACCGCCTTCTACAAGTCGCAGGGAGAGCGTGCCCGATCCATCACTCTTCGACGAATCAATGTCTACAATCGCCTCACAAGCCAGATCACCGACCCAGTGCCAACTATCCTTGCCTGCGGTTGGGCGGGGACGAGTGTAGCCGGCCGAGTTGTATTCGTAAAAGTCCGAGATAAGCGAGCCTTGCCTCTGCATCGCCGAGGCGGGCAGACGACCTTCTTCGTTGACTGCGATCCACTCCCTGTCCGTTGGTACCAAATGTCGATAACCCAGCCACTGGGTGTCGGTACTGGCTGCCAGGACACACTCGTTCTGATCTTCGCTAACGCTCCACGCTTGCTCCGCATTCGACGAGCTGCGATCCTGCCAACGCGAAGGCCATCCGACTTTGATCAGCTGTTCGGGAACATGACGCGTGTCGTGCACTTCATGCATGATGTAGGGCAACTTCTTCGCCGGCTTGCGAAGCTTCCTGTATTTCGTTTCGCCGTCGGCTTTTGCGTAGACATCGCCGCCAACAACCTTTAGCGCCTCGTTCGGCAATCCCACCAGTCGTTTGATGTAATTCTGTTTCGGATTGGAAGGGCATTTAAAAACGATCACGTCCCAACGCTTCGGCTCACTAAACTGATACACGTACTTGTTAACGAGAATCCGGTCGCCATTAAACGAACTGTGGTTCGCGTTCTTCGGATCCATTTCCATTCGAAAACGACACATCGGACAAGTCGCACTGACAATCGGATTGAGTGGCGACTCCCCAGCCGCACCGACTCGATACTGCCACTCACACTGCGGGCAGTAAACATCCTTGTGACGCCCCGACAAAGTTGGAGCCATCGAGCCCGTGGGAATGATGAAAGCTTCGGCTTCGAATCCGCGGAAAAGCAGTGCCAGCAGAATTGCCACGAGCAGCGCCTCGATCGCTTCGCGTGACAGCGCCGAGTTCTGTGGTGCCGGTGAGTTCTGTTGACCAGCGTTTTTTCCGGTCTTCCCGGTTATCTTTTTCGATTTGTTCTTCGAGCTCATATTTTATCTACGCATCTACCGCGAGCCGGTTCAATCACCGGGCGCAGCAAGGCAATCTTCCTGGGTGAGTTTTCAGCTGCCAGCATAGCGGAATCGCAGAGTTCCCGGAAAGCGAAAAGAACAGCCTGTCGTGCAAAGTCGCTATTCCCGGTGGACTACGTGCCGAGGTTCGGTGCTTGCACTAAAATCCGTGGATGAAATGCAAGCAACTGGACCACGTCGCCCTTCACGTCGCCGACCTTGGCGAAAGTCGCCGATTCTACGCTTCCGTGCTCGACCTCGAAGAAATGCCACGCCCGGATTTTGACTTTCCTGGGGCGTGGTTTCGGCTGGGCGATTCGCAAGAGCTTCACCTGATCGGCGGTAGAGAGGCTGACGTGTCATCCCACCGACGTGGAACGCACTTCGCATTGCTGGTCGATGACATCACCGCGTGGGAAGCACACCTGCGTTCGCAAGGTGCGGATTTTCAACCACCAAAGCCGCGCCCCGATGGCGCAGTTCAGATATTTCTCACCGACCCCGATGGTTACTGGGTGGAATTGTGCCAGGCACCATGAGAATCGTGCGACCGCCGGCAACGAGACCAGGCTCTGTGGATGAAATGGAGAACTGCACAGTATCCGTGAGCGCCACGGCGCTAGCCAAACAGCACTCACCTAATAGTGAACCGGACGCTAACGCGTGGCGGCTGATGGGAACACGACGATTTCTAACGCCCATCAGCCGCCACGCGATAGCGTCCGGTTTTGTAGTGGTGCCGGTGCTCGCTCACTATTGTTCAACCGAAACTAATGAAACCAGCCAGCGGTGGTTACTTTCGAACCTGCTGCTGTCCGCGACTTTCGCAATTGCTTGCCAAGCGAATCCAGACCGGGTGGACGCACCGAAGGTTGCACATCGAGCGATTGCATACGTTGACTTACGGAGTCGCCCCATCGTTTGACCGGCGACTGGGCACTTGCCTGCTGAATCGCGGAACGGAAGGACTTTCGTTTTTTCGGCGACTGCCTGGCGACGGAACGCGTAGATCGTGCTGGTGGAACCACATCGCGACTGGTCCCACCGTAGCCCTGATTGCATGTACCGCATGAACGGTTACCGGCCAGTGTCCGCGTCCAGTTGTAGTTCCTGGCGTACTGCCCCTGACCAGATGAAGCCCCGCTGCGCGAACAGGTGCTGCCACAACCGCAGCCGCCTCCGCCGCAACTGACTTCGCCGCACTCCATGCATGGATCGTTGCAAAGTGGTGGATCGCTCACCCACTCGTCGACGTACAGCTCGCCACACCCACAGCTTTGAAATGAATCTCTGAAAAATGTCGCCAGTCCCATGATCGGGCCGTAGCAGGGCTGTCCGTTTCCATCAACAAAGACTTCAGCGCCGCAGCCCCAGCCGCAACCACTGCTGGTGGAACCACAAAATCCGCCACCGAAAATGCCGGCACCGCAGCCGCCACCACACCCACCGCTTCCACAGTTGTCACTGCAGCCGCCGCATTCCGTGCAGCCACCGCCACAACTACCGCCGCCACAACTACCGCCGTAGCTCCCTGAGGCGGGCAGAATCTGGGGTGCGTCCGTACCGCAAACGCGATTACACCCGGATCCGCCAAAGTCACACGAGGAGTTGCAGCACGTGTCAACGCAACAACATCCGCTGGAAATGAACGCGATCCCAACGATCGCGATTTTGACAAATGCTCGATTCCACATTGCGCAATTCCCTTTGCGATCACACAGACAAGTCCCGAATGGACAGAACTTCCAATACTCCTGCCATCCGAGTCGTTCGCGAGTGTCCAACACACGCTGATCGTGGTATCGTCATTACAGTCACCGGAATCGAGAAAAATCGCCCGATCCACAAAGTCGACTCTTACTACGCCCTTGATGACAGTACTGATAGCGTTTTAACTTGGCCGATCACGAAACCAACCCTGCCGACAATCCTCAGGAAGTCCCTCCCGAAAACGCTCCAGCAAGCGCCTCGCTTGAAGAAGCGCTAGCGGCCAACGAAATTGAACTCCCGCCAGATCAGATCGAGGACCTGAATGACTATTGCCACGCAATCTGGGAATGGAACACGAGACTCAATCTGACCCGGCACGACACTTACGACAAATTTGTGACTCGTGACCTGGTGGATTCCATGCAGCTTGCCAGCGTGATCGAAGAAGGCGAGCGAGTCCTCGACGTCGGAACGGGCAGCGGAGTCCCCGGTCTGGTGATGTGCATTCTGCGACCCGACCTCGACATCTGTGTGTGCGATAGCGTTGCCAAGAAAGCCAAAGCCGTCGGCGATGTGGCAGCACAGTTGCAGATGAAGATTCAGGTGGCTCACGCGCGAGCCGAAGAGATACTCGAGATCACCTCTTTCGATTCTTTAACTGCGCGAGCCGTCGGTCCAATGACCAAAATGTTGCGATGGTTCGAACCACACTGGGGATCCATCGGCCGTTTGTTACTGATCAAAGGGCCAAAGTGGGTGGAGGAACGTGGCGAAGCACGCCACCTGGGACTGCTTGGCGAAATGGAACTTCGAAAACTGGCAAGCTACAAGGTCCCAAATGCCGAATGGGAGAGTGTGATCCTTTCCATTCGACCAGAGAGTTTCGCCGAGCAGCCTTCGCAAGAATCGCCGCAAGACGCTAGCTAACATTGAGCCGTTTCCGCAGGCCCCCTATACTGCGAATTTTACCCGGAAAAGGTAACCGACCGGGTTCCACTCTTCTCAATCTCACAGACCATCACGAAACCAAATTCGACTCGGCCTCAAACAGGCGTCACGAGAATCATGTCCAGCTTTAACCTGACTCACCTCCAACAACTCGAAGCCGAAAGTATTCACATCATTCGTGAAGTGGCGGCAGAGTTTGAAAATCCGGTGATGCTTTACTCCATTGGTAAAGACTCATCCGTGATGGTCCACCTGGCAATGAAGGCGTTTTATCCCGCCAAGCCACCGTTCCCTCTGATGCACGTCGATACGACGTTCAAGTTTCGCGAGATGATCGAGTTTCGTGAAAACTACGCACGGAAAGAACTTGGACTCGAAGTCATCGTTCACATCAACGAAGAAGGTGTGGCCCAGAACATCAATCCGTTTGATCATGGCAGCAAGTTCTACACGGATACCATGAAAACGCAGGGGCTTCTTCAGGCGCTCAACAAACACAAGTTTGACGCGGCGTTCGGCGGTGCCCGGCGCGACGAAGAAAAATCGCGAGCCAAAGAGCGCGTCTATTCGTTCCGTGACAAGAACCATCGCTGGGACCCAAAGAACCAGCGACCGGAACTCTGGAATCTGTACAACGCCCGGGTCCACAAGGGCGAGAGCATTCGCGTATTTCCGCTCTCCAACTGGACCGAACTCGACGTCTGGCAATACATCCACCTCGAGAAGATTCCCATCGTTCCACTTTACCTTTCCGAAAAGCGTCCCTGCGTCGAACGCGAAGGCACGCTGATCATGGTGGACGATGAACGAATCCCGCTCGAACCAGGTGAAGAACCCAAAATGATGGACGTGCGATTCCGCACGCTCGGGTGCTACCCGCTTACAGGTGCTGTCGTTTCGCCAGCCAAAACTCTCCCGGACGTTATTCAGGAAATGCTCCTCGCGCGGAACTCTGAGCGCGAAGGCCGCATGATCGACTATGACGAATCCGGTTCGATGGAAGAGAAAAAGAAGGAAGGTTACTTTTAGATCGCGTTGCGGATTTATTGGTGGCATCCTGCCACTCAAGTCGCAACAACAACAAGAAGTCGTCGCCAGATAAAAAGAACCTCATAACGCCGTGTCACATAAATCCGACCTTATCGCCAACGACATTGACGCCTACCTCAAGCAGCACGAGCAAAAAGAGCTCTTGCGGTTTTTGACGTGTGGCAGCGTGGACGATGGCAAGAGCACGCTCATTGGGCGACTGCTACTCGATTCCAAAATGGTCTACGAAGACCAGCTTGCCGCTGTCAAAAAAGACTCGGCGACTCATGGCACGACGGGTGAAGATGTAGACCCGGCGCTGCTAACCGACGGCCTCAAAGCCGAGCGGGAGCAGGGGATCACCATCGATGTCGCCTATCGCTATTTTTCGACTGCGAAACGCAAATTCATCATTGCCGACACGCCCGGGCACGAGCAGTACACGCGCAACATGGCCACCGGCGCGTCCACGTGCGATCTGGCCATTATCCTGATTGATGCCCGCCACGGTGTCATCACACAGACGAAGCGGCACAGTTTCATCACCTCGCTGCTGGGGATCAAGCACGTCCTGGTCGCTATCAACAAAATGGACCTCGTCGATTTTTCCGAAGAAGTCTTCGAGAAAATCAAAGGCGAGTACAACGACTTTTCGACAAGAATGGGAGTGCCGGACACGCACTTCATTCCGATCTCGGCATTGAAGGGCGATAACGTCGTCAATCTCAGCGAACACACGCCCTGGTACGACGGTTCGACTTTGATGCACCTGCTCGAGAACGTGCAGATTGCATCGGATCGCAACCTGATTGACTTCCGGTTCCCCGTCCAGTTGGTGAATCGCCCGCATCTCGACTTTCGCGGATTCTGCGGAACAATTGCTTCGGGAGTCGTCAAAAAGGGCGATGAGGTCATGGCCCTCCCGTCCAAAAAGACATCGAAGGTCGCGTCGATTCTGCTCCATACCGAGGAACTGGACCAGGCGTTTGCACCACAAGCCGTCACCATCACACTCGAAGACGAAATCGACCTGTCTCGCGGCGATACCCTGGTTCATACAGGCAACATTCCACAAGTCGAATCGAAGTTCGACGCGATGGTTGTCTGGATGGACGAAGACGCCATGGTGCCCGGCAAACAATACCTGATCAAACAGTGCAATCAGACTTCACCCGGTACGGTTACGACGCTCCGTTACCAGATCGACGTCAACACTTTGCGCAGTAGTCAGGCGCCAACGCTTGGGTTGAATGAAATTGGCCGCTGCGAAATCAA
>CALHZT010000103.1 GCA_938040995.1 uncultured Pirellulaceae bacterium
CCCGAAGAACAATCGCGGTGAGGACGCGACTTGGGATCGTTCGAGAAATTACTGCCTGATCTTTCTCCGTTTTTCCCGCGCAAGCGGGAATCCATTGAATCGGATTGGCTTTTTGATGCAGGGAAAGTCATTGAGCGTTAATACACTGCGAGTGGGTCCCCGCGTTCGCGGGGAAGACGGCCATAGGCCGTCAATTGTGTCGTCATGAACGGAGATTCGACACTCATTGATCGAACGATCCTTATTCGAGACTCATGCCGACTTGTCGTGAGTAGAGGGGCGGAGCTCGGGCGACGGGAAGGAGCGGTCATATTGCGACAAGCTTCAACCAGTTCTTCAACAACTTCATATGGCGTTCCTTGTTCCGTGAGCGGTATTCAGCGGAAGCTTGACCTTGTCGGAAGCTTCGAAGCAACAATCGCCCTCCCCGTCGCTAAGGCTCCGACCCTCCCAGAATTTGCTCGTACAACTCGCAAAAGGGAGGGTAGCAAAAGGGAGGGTAGCAAGAGCAAAACTGCCACGCGGCTCGGACGGAGCCTCGCCCTCCCGCCACAACATGGTCACAGTAGCTGTTCGCTGATCTCTGTAAGCGCGGCAATGACGAACTCGATATGTTCATTGAGTTCAACGCCGAGGTCTTCGGCCCCCGTGACCAGATCTTCGCGCGGAACGGCGGCTGCGAAACTCTTCGTTTTCATTTTCTTGCGAACGCTTTTGGCTTTCATGCCCACAAAACCGTTCGGGCGTACTTTTGCACACGCGACAAGAAAACCGGAAAGCTCGTCGCTTGCAAACAGCGCTTTGTCCATTAGCGTTACACGAGGACAATCATCGATACAATCAACATGCGACTTGATCGCGTAAATCATGTCCTCTGGATAACCAAGACCGGTAAGAATCTCGGCTCCCTTCAGTGGATGATCAGGAGCGCTTGGCCACCGCTCATAGTCAAAATCGTGGAGCAAGCCAACGATGCCCCACTTTTCTACGTCCTCCTGAAACCTTGCCGCATAGGCTCGCATGGCGGCTTCGACCGCATACATATGGGCTCGCAACGCCGGATTTGATGTGTACTCGCACATCAACTCGTTCGCGGATGATCGACTGTGTTCCATCGTACTCACCGAGGGTTTTCTTCCAATCTTCGCCGACAGCATACGTCCATCTTGCTGCTGCCGGCAACGCGACTTATCGTGAAGCTGTTGAATAATTCTTACCTTCGAAGGGGAATGGCGTTAATGAGATATAATTTTACGACTGCATCGAGACTTATCTTACTTGCCTCGCTGGCATTTTCATGGCATTCACAATCTGCGAACGCTTTCATCCTTACCACCCGATGGTCATCCACAGCGACGGATGGCGGTGGGTTGGTTAACGGCGATCCGACAACCATCACGTGGAGCCTCGTTCCGGATGGCACTAGCGTCCCTGCACAGGCGAATAGCAACCAGGATGCTCCAAGTGACCTGATCGCTTCGTTCGATTTCGCATTCGGAAGCGGTCCCGGAGGTGACGACCTGACTCAACGACCATGGTTTACGTATTTTGAACAGGCCTTCGACCGTTGGGGAGAGCTTAGCGGCCTGAGCTATGCCTACGAGCCGAACGACGACGGAGTCGCCAACTTTGGTGCGTCGGGTGTCCTCGGCGTTCGTGGCGACGTTCGCATCGGTGGCTCGAACCAGGACGGCCCTTCAAACGTCCTCGCCTTCAACGCGTTTCCCAACGGAGGCGACATGTCGCTGGATACGGGCGACATTGCAAACTACTCACAACCCGTCAACAACTTTCGCTTCTTGCGGAACGTACTGATGCATGAGCACGGACACGGAATCGGAATCAGCCATGTTGAGTCCAACAACGCGAGATTCCTGATGGAGCCGTTTATTGATACGTCGTTCGACGGCCCACAGCTGGACGACATTCGTGCGGCGCATCGCGGCTATGGTGATGTATTCGAGAAAGCCAACAACGGGAACGGCAATGACGTTATCGCCAACGCGATAGATCTTGGTGTCTCAGCAACGGGATCGCCCATCGTCATTGGGACCAACGGCAGCAACACACGTGTTTTCTCAAACCAGTCCGACTTCGTGAGCATTGACCAAAATACCGACACGGATTTCTGGGCATTCACCGTTGATAACCCCGGCACACTTGACGTCGAACTCATGCCGCAAGGTACCACGTACTCCCAGGGTGCCCAGGGCGGAACCCAAAGTTCGTTTACGACGTTTGATACCAGCGATCTCACACTTGCCCTCTTCGATTCCAGTCAGTCGCTGATAACGACTGTCAACAACACGGGTGAGGGCGACTCGGAGATAATTTCCGCACTCGATCTCGACGCGGCTGGTGAATATTACGTCCGGGTAACGGGCACCGCCGATAACGTCCAGCTCTACCAACTGACCGTCGATTTTACAGATACGATCTCGACGATCGATGTCGATTTCGACGATGATGGAGCCGTCGATTGCCAGGATATTGATGCACTCGTTGCAGCAATCGCATCGGGCGCGAACACCGCCAGCTTCGATCTCACCGGCGACGGCGTGGTCGATGCGGACGACCTCGCTGACTGGCTTGCCGGTGCTGGCGCAATCAATCTGGCGAACGGAAACGCATATCTTGACGGGGACGCAAACCTCGATGGATTCGTTGACGGTTCTGATTTCAACGTCTGGAACCAGAACAAATTCACAAGCACGCCTGCCTGGTGCAGTGGCGACTTCAATGCGGACGGATCTGTTGACGGTTCCGACTTCAACCTCTGGAATCAAAACAAGTTTACGGCTTCTGACCACTTAGCAGCTGTGCCAGAACCGTCGGCGGGCTTCCTGCTGGCCCTCGGAGCGCTGGCTGCTCTACGCATCCGTCGGCGATAGCTTGCATAGAGTAATTTCCCGGGCAGGTCCGGGATGGTAAGTTGATCGTTCCAAATAGCGATCCGTGAAAAATTGGGAACGATCTGTCTTTGAGGCTTACCATGAAAAGTTCGTTCTGGCGTTTCGCCATCCTTCTGCTTGCGTCGATTCCTACAGTCGCATCTGGCCAGCCGGACAACTACCTGCCGACAGGCCTCCCCAGCCGCATTGCGTTTGGGTCCTGCGGACATCAGGACAAGCCGATGCCAATTCTGGACGTTGTCAGGGAACAGAATCCGGATCTGTTCATCTATCTCGGCGACAACATCTACGGCGACACAAAAGACATGAAGGTGCTTCAGGCGAAGTATGAGAAGCTCGGCGCAAAGCCAGAGTTCCAGCGACTGCGAGCCGCGGTGCCCACGCTCTCTGTCTGGGACGATCACGATTACGGATGGAACGATGCAGGAAAAGAGTACGAGTTCAAGGAACAGTCGCGTGAGATCTTCTTCAATTTCTGGAAGGTCCCAGCCGACAGTCCTCGTCGCACCCATTCAGGAATCTACGGCAGTCACCAGTTTTCCGAAAATGGCAGGACACTGCAGATCATCCTGCTCGACACGCGCACGTTTCGCGATCCGCTCAAGCGAAACGGGAAGGGCGATAACAAGCCAGCGGCTGAATCTGGATTCAAGAACGATTATCAACCGGATGCTGATCCACAAAAAACACTTCTTGGCGACACTCAGTGGACCTGGCTTGAGGGCGAACTGAAAAAGCCTGCGGACCTCCGAATCATTTGCTCCTCCATTCAGTTTGGGCATGAATACAACGGCTGGGAATCATGGACCAACTTGCCGAATGAGCGAAAGCGGATGGTAGACCTGATTCGATCAACGGGCGCCAACGGTGTGATCTTTATTTCTGGCGACGTTCATTGGGGCGAGATTTCGAAACGCCATGAACCGAACGTGTACCCAATGTATGACGTAACCGCGAGCGGTTTGACGGAAGAGTGGTACAACGTCGAGCCCAATAAATACCGCGTAGGCGAGGCGACGCGAGAAAACCACTTCGGCTTGATTTCGATCGACTGGGAATCGCAAACGCCTGCGGTCACAATGAATATCGTTGACGGGAAGGGCACTCGCCGAGCCACCGAAGTCGTCCCGCTGGAAAAGATCTCGCGTCCCGCTGCCGCACCGTCACCAGCCGGAGATTCGAATTCAAAGCCTGCCGGCGAGCTGTTGGCAAACGCGAAACGAGTCGTTTTCTTTGGCGACTCGATTACCTTCGACGGCAGATACATCTGCCATCTCGACGCGTGGCTACGCGTGAATGCGGCAGACCAATCCGGAAACACTCACCATCCCGAATTGATTAACGTCGGCTTGCCAAGCGAAAATGTCACCGGCCTCTCCGAGCCGATACATCCGTTTCCACGACCGAACGTTCATGAAAGGCTGGCTCGGGCGCTTGAAAAACTGAAACCAGATCTGGTTGTTGCTTGCTACGGAATCAACGATGGCATCTACTATCCGTTTGACGCCGACCGATTCTCGCAATACCAGAGCGGCATGATCAAACTGGTGAGAGACTGCAAGGAAGCTGGAGCGGACGTGATTCTGCTGACTCCGCCACCATTTGATTCGCTTCCTGGTGAAAAGCGCGGTTCGCTTCTCAAGCAAGATGCCAAAGAGTTTAGTTGGAAGGCGATCTATGAACACTATGACACCGAAGTGATGGCGAAGTACTCGACGTGGGTTATCGAGAACGCCGAAAAGATTGGCGCGGACGCGGTGATCGATGTTCGGGCTCCGATTCTAGAATTCACTGCGTCGCAGCGAGTGAGCAACCCGGATTTCGTCATGTCCAAAGATGGCATCCACATCGACGGGACGGGGCATCGAATTCTCGCGACAGCGATCGCGGAAGCGGCTGAAATCAAAATCACAGAGAAAATCCCCGGCGACTTTTTCCAGTCGGTTTCGCAATTGCAGGACGTGCGAAAGCTTCACTGGTTATCGACGACCGGGCACAAAAGACCCGGCGTTCGAGCGGGACTTAAATCCGACGCCTTTGCCAAGCAGTCGCAGGAACTTACATCGAAAATTGAGAGCGCGATCAAAGCCGCGCTGGAAAATCGCAATTAGATCAGCAGCTTTTCCGGCACAAACGGCGAATAGTTGTCGCGAAAGTCGATATCGAGCAAACTCGAAGCTTGCTCAAATGCACTTCGACAACGAACAGGAAACCAATCATGGGATGGATCGCACTTTGGTTTGTCGCCGCCCTCGCGAATGCAAGTGAAACAAACTATCCACTCACGCCACCAGCCGAGCGGTCGGTGACGGAACTCCGCAAGGAGCTGCGCGTTGCCATGAAGGCCGAAGCAATATTCCGCAGCCGCAAAGCGACCGCTGACCACGTCACGGCTGGCAGCAAAGAGCACGTTGATTCCATTGCACGGCTCCTCGCATTGCATTGCGAAATGGTCAGGCACTCCACGTTCGCCGAGGGCTTCGCCCTTCGCGAATCGAGATCCCTCCTGCAAAGCCGACTGGTAAGGATCGCGCGCAGTATCACGGCGAACGCGTCAAAGCAGCAACAGCCAGAATCATTACCGGGTAGCAAAGTCATCCCGGCGATTTTCGAAATGATTCCGGTGTTGGCTCAACAGCTCGGCCCCGGCGGTGGTAATCGTGGACCAGTCGGCGGTAATCGTGGGCCGGCCGGCGCGGGCGGTGGGGTTGGAGGCGCTGGTCCGGGCGGCGGATTTCAGCAGACCGGCCAACTCCCTGATTACGGTCCTGAGTTGGTTGACTTGATCCAGCGTGTGATTTCTCCAGACAGCTGGGATATCGTCGGCGGCCCTTCGACGATCGTATACTACGCGCCTCTTCGGGCGATTGTTGTTCGAGGAACTTTGGAAACTCACGAAAACCTGATTCAGCTACTTTTTGACTTACGAGCCGCCGGCGGCCCCTAGTTTCCACAAAAGCCGCACTCTTGGTGATACTTCTACCTGCAAAAGCCATCCCCTTTGGTGCATTCGCCCGATGCGCCCTGCCCTAATCTTTGCGTACTAATTAGGCTAATCATTAGCGGGTTATCCACGGCAAGATGGCATATCTCGCCAGCTCCAAGCGCCAACCACATTCCGCACGTCACCCCCGACTCTTCAAACCGCAGACGCACTCACTGCATGGATCCCGAACGCCAACGAATTCAGGATGACCTACGCGGTCTCGTTCAAGGCGAGGTTCGGTGCGATGACGTATTCGTTCAGATGTACGCGAGCGATGCGAGCATTTTTGAGATCGAACCGGCGGCGGTTGTTCGCCCTCTCAATCGCAACGAAGTCGTCGCCTGCCTGCAGTACGCAGCCGAAAACAATCTGCCCGTTCATCCACGCGGGGCCGGTACAGGAGTCGCCGGAGGTTGCCTTGGACGCGGCATCGTTCTCGATTTTTCGCATTCCATGCGTCGAGTCATCAAGATGGATGAAACGACGGCTCGTGTTCAACCGGGCGTCGTCCATGCACAACTGAATCGTCAGCTCGCGTCGATTGGTCGCGTATTCGGCCCAGACCCGGCCAGCTCCCAGGTCACCACAATGGGCAGCGTCCTCGCGTCGAATCGCGGCGGCAGCCATTTCCTGCGCTACGGCGCAGCGCGTGACCGCGTAAAGTCTGTTCAGGTTGTCCTGTCGGACGGCCAATCGGTAGAACTGTCCCAACATGTTCCGCCGGACATTCCGCAGGGTGCCGTCAGCGCCAAACGTGAATACCATCTTGCCAAACAGGTCGCGGAACTGGTCAGCCGTCATGATGAGACCATTCGGGCTCACACGCCCAAAAGCCTTGTCAATTCCAGCGGCTATTTACTGAACGACGTCGTGCGCGACGGGACCGTTAACCTCGCGAAACTGATTGTCGGTTCGGAAGGCACCCTCGGCGTGATCACCGAAGCCACGATTGAAACCGATCCGATCCCCAAGCATCGTGGCGTTGCGTTACTTCATTTTGACCGACTGGAAAAAGCCGCCAAGTCGGTTACCGAGTTGCGCAAATATGACCTGGCGGCGTTGGATCTTCTTGATCGTCGGCTGCTTAGCCTCGCCCGCGACTACGACCCAAAGTACCGCAAGATCCTGCCGCCAGAATCAGAAGCGGTGCTACTTGTCGAAGTCGACGGTGACAGTCTCGATTCCATTCGGGATCAGTTGAAAAAGATCACGCATCAGATGTGCCGACGCAGGCGAGTCGCATTCGATTCAACCATCGCCCTGAACAGCGAAGACATTGACCTATACGAACAGCTTCCGCTGCGTGTTCTTTCGACCCTTTATCGCCTGATGAGCAGCCAACGCCCCCTGCCCTTCGTGGAAGATATCGCCGTTCCGCCGGATCGGCTTGCCGAGTTTCTTGTTACCTCCCAAAACGTACTCAAGAAACATGAAACGACGGCTTCGCTCTTTGCCCACGCCGGGCATGGGCAGCTTCACCTGCGGCCATTCCTCGATCTGGCAAATCCGGACGATGTTAAAAAGATGCAACGCATCGCAACGGATCTTTACGAAGAAGTCGTCAACGTGGGCGGTACGATTTCCGGTGAACATGGCAACGGGCTCAGTCGGTCGTGGTACGTTCGCCGCCAGTTTCCGGAACTCTACGCCGTGTTTCGTGAGGTGAAACGGCTGTTCGATCCGGCTGGCATTTTAAATCCGGGCAAAGTCACCGAGCCGGAGCCGATGCAACTTACCAAGTCATTGCGCCCGCTGACGACTCCACCACAAATCCAGACCGCTCCGGTTGCGGCTTCGGCCAACGGCAATGACGCAGTCGCCAAGTCAGGTGGCTGGACCAACCGTTTTACCAGGCGTCCGCAAGTCGAAGCAGAAACGCCGATTGAGACGCCGGATACGGACCCGGATGTCGAAGAGTCGCCTGGAGGACTCGAGCTTCTATTGAACTGGACCGAACAGGATGTGGCCGTTACGGCGCGATCTTGCAACGGATGTGGCGGGTGCCGTACGCAAACCGACTCGTTGCGCATGTGCCCGATTTTTCGGTTCGCGCCTGCGGAAGAAGCCAGCCCCCGAGCCAAGGCGAATTTGATGCGAGGTTTGTTTACCGGAAATTTGAATCCGGAGCAACTCGCGGACGACGACATCAAGGCCGTTGCCGACCTCTGCGTTAATTGCCATCAGTGTCGCGATGAATGTCCTGCGAACGTGGATATTCCAAAGCTGATGATCGAGTACAAGGCGCAGTACGTGGCAACGAATGGAATTTCCTTTGCCGACTGGTTGCTGTCGCGAACCGACGTGCTGGCGGATATTGGTTCGCGAGTCAGCTGGTTGGCGAATGCCATCATTGGAAATCGACCAATGCGGTGGCTACTGCAAAGAGCCACCGGGATTGCGCAGGGGCGCAAGCTGCCAAGAATCGAAAATCGCAACTTCCTCAGTGTGGCTCGCCGTCGAAAACTGTCAAAACCCACGAAAGGCAACGAACGGAAAGTCCTCTACTTCACCGACATCTACGCGAACTGGTTTGATGTGCAATTGTCCGAAGCCGTCCTTGCCGTTTTCCAGCACAACGGGATTGGAATTTACGTGCCGCCCAAACAGGTTCAATCGGGCATGTCGTTCATTTCTTCGGGAGCCATCGAGAAAGCCAGAGTTCTTGCCGCGAAGAACATTGCGATCCTCGTGGATGCAATACGCCAGGGCTATCACGTCGTGACCGCCGAACCGTCAGCCGCGTTGTGCCTGACACGCGAATACCCGAATCTTTTTTCCGGTGACGATGTTGAGCTGGTAGCGAACAACACATCCGAAGCATGCCAGTACCTGTGGCAGATGCATCAGCGTGGTCAACTCGAACTCGATTTCAAGCCCCTCAATACGGTCGTTGGCTACCACACGCCATGCCACACCAAAGCCATCGTGGCGGACGCGCCGGCGAGAAACCTGCTGAAGCTGATCCCCGGATTGTCGGTTCGCATGCTGGACAAAGGCTGTTCAGGGATGGCGGGAACTTACGGCCTCAAGAAAGAAAATTACAGGAACAGCCTTCGTGCCGGCTGGCCGCTCATTTCCGCGATCCGCGAACCACAGCTGCAGATTGGATCGACCGAATGCAGCACTTGCAAGATGCAGATGGAACAGGGAACCACCAAACCGACCGTGCATCCACTAAAACTGATGGCATTATCTTACGGGTTGATGCCAGAAGTCATGTCCAAACTCACCACACCCGGCGAAGACCTGTATATTACATGATTGTTCATATTCGACTGTTCGCTGCTGCCAAAGACGTGATGAAAAGCGAGCAAATCTCGCTGGAGATTCGGAACGGAGCCACGATCGGTGAGCTTCGAACGACGCTTTCGGCGAAGCATCCGGAGTTGGCATCGATTACGGGCCACTCGTTGTTCGCGGTCGCCAATGACTATGTAGGCAACGAACATGTCCTGGAAGATGAAACGACCGTTGCCTGCATTCCACCAGTCAGCGGTGGATAACTGGAAGGTGGTTTTGATATTCGAATCTCGAATCTGATATCTCAAATCTCAAATCTCAAATCTCAAATCTCCAATCTGAAATCTCAAATTTGAAATCTGAAATCCGAAATCTGAAATCCGAAATCCGAAATCCGAAATCCGAAATCTCAAATCCAAATCTCAAAATCCAAAATCGCCCAGCCTTTTCGATGATCACCATCACTTCAAATCCCATCGATACATCCTCCGTCATCGAATCCGTCTCGAACGCCAACGCCGGTGCCACCCTGCTCTTCCTCGGCACGACTCGCGAATTTACCGGCGAAAAGCAAACAACTTCGCTGTCGTATGAATGCTATGAAGAAATGGCCGTTGCCAAGCTGAATGAGCTACGCGATACGGCGATGAATCAATGGCCGCTTACCGGATGCGCAATCGTCCATCGA
>CALHZT010000104.1 GCA_938040995.1 uncultured Pirellulaceae bacterium
GAGAATTTCCAGTTGATTGCGTGGCGGCTTCGCTCGCTGTCATGGTCTCTGTACCTGCCAACTTTGCGTTCGTCATGTTTCATTACGCTAACAAGTCAGGCTTACGCCCCTGTCAGTCGCAACATTATAGAGGAAAACGTCAAAAACGTGTGAAGTAACCATGCAGTGGCTTTTGCATTGCCAATTCGCGTCGATCAGCCGGGCTGCCCGGTCTCCTCGGCCGCCATGGACAAACGAGCCATCTGCTGCCTGTGCTTTTCGTGGATTTCCAGATCGAAACCTTCATGGGCATCCATCCCGGTGATCCCAATGTACTGGGCGTGACATCGGTAACACTCCAGGATCTCACCGACGAACGCGAACAGCAGCACGTCGATCAACGCTGTGGCCATCAGAATCGCGAACGTCGCCACTACCATGTGGTGATACCAGGCCCAGCAACTGAGTGCAAATCCAAGGACAACAATCGTTACGCCAAGACGCTGAGGAAAGTTCTTTCTCACAAACAGTTCGGTGCTCGGGCAAACCAGGCACTGCACCAAGCCGGAATCCTCAAGCGCATTTTCAGTGACTTTGACACGCGTTTGACAGCTATGACATGACAGTTCAGTTGTCGACTGATCGAATTCGGGCGAATTCAAAACACGGCATTGCGGACATGTGAATCGAACCACTTTGTTTGTCATGATTTTTACAGCGGATAGCTGGACGAAGTTGCCAGGAGTTGCGAGCTGAGCTCTCCAAGAAAGCTGAAGATCACAGCGACATACAATATACCCGTTGCACTCTGTGTGTTGGGGATTTTTAGCGTCTGCCACGTCATGATGGACAACCCTGCAATGCCAATCAGCCCAGATAGCCAACGCAACGCCACAAGGCCGTACCAGCCGACTCCCAGATCGATGCTGTTCGCGACGTGAGACACTGCACCGCCCCCACAAAGCAGGCTTCGTAGCACCACGAATACTAAGAGCAGCACGATCAGCTGCTTTAGCGGCTCCAACCTCATCCCGGGCGAATTCAGATACCAGTGGCCAAGCAGCATGGCGGCCATCGTCAGGCCGAGCACCATCCCACTGCTTCCGACTTGTGCCAGTAACATCACATTGCCCAAGTCGCTGGAACCCTGATTCGTAACCATGAGCGCTGCAACGAGGTCTGCAAGTGCGACGACATACAGCGCTACATAACCGGCTTTCTTCCATTCATACATCCACAGGATCGCGCCGATATAACTCGCGACTCCCGCAACAACAGGAAGTATCAAAGGCCAGCGATTGGAATAGTCACCACTGGCAATCGCCAGCGCACCAAATGTGTTCAACCCAAGAAGGACCCAGAGGTGGACCTTGTAGAATCCGCTCGAAACCATGGTCGCTGGCGTCCACGCCATGGCAACCGCGAGGCCGAAACTCAGTCGAAAAACAAATTCAGCCAACAGTTCCCGGAGCATCGTGCGTTCGCAGCCTTTAAAGGTGATTTCGGCTGCCGTAGATCAACTGCATAATCTCGTTGCGGGAAGTTTGACTGTCGCGAAATACGCCCTTCATGGCCGATGTGACGCAAAGACTATCCGGTTTGCGAACGCCGCGAATGGTCATACAGCTGTGAGTCGCTTCGACAACCACGGCGACTCCACGAACGTTGAGTTCGCTCTCGATCAGGTCGGCCACCGTTTGCGTCATTCGCTCCTGGACCTGCGGACGACGCGCAATTCCTTCGACGACTCGAGCCAACTTGCTCAAGCCGACGACCTTCCCGTTGGGAAGATATCCAATGTGGGCTTTGCCAGTGAATGGCAACAGATGATGCTCACAAAAACTACAGAAGCGAATATCCCGCACAAGGACGACATCGTCGTACTTTTCCGTGAAAAACTTCTTCAAATGCTGAGACGGATCCTGGTGCAACCCGGCGAACACTTCTGCGTACATGCGTCCGACGCGAGCCGGAGTTTCCAGCAAGCCTTCGCGATCCGGATCTTCACCTACCGCAGCAAGTATCTCTCGAACGGCAGCTTCGATACGTGGAAGATCAACCTCAACGGCGGAGACGGCTTCGGTCTTTGACGTCATAAGAGCTTTCGGGCATGGAAACGTAGATTTTGATTGAACACGGCATGGTAGGAGGGCGCCCTGGCAAGGTCAACAGGCGCAAAATATGCGTCACCCAGACTAAGTAGCAATCCCTCAAAACCGGCTCCAAAGCGGCTTAGTTCGCACTAAAATCGGGTGGGAAAGACTGCGGATTGCCGTGGTTTTCAGGGCCACAGGAGGGCCGCATCTGCTCGAGCAGATCAATCAGCTTATTCGCCCGGCAGCAAACGTTCGTCTCAGCCAACAAGCAGATCTTCTTTGGCGGAGGTATCTCGATCGTGTAAGCGATCAAGTCGGTGAGAAGTGCAAGTGATACCGGCTGACCAATGCTCTTTGCCAATTGCGCCGTTGCAAGCCCCGATTTTGGAAGCACTTTCCCATAGGCATCCAGGAGCTGCTCCACGAGCGCATCATTGCCTGGATCCGATTCTTCAACCATGTCACTCAACAATTCGACCTCTGCAGATCGATAGAGATTGTCATCGTCGAGTTCCCGGATGATTTTTGCCCGTCGCTGCCCGACAAGAATGATGTTTGAACATCCATCCGGCAATGTGTCGCAGCTTACGACGTTTCCAATGCACACCACGCCATCCACGGGTGGCGAACCATAATAGTCTTCCCTGGATGTCAGCAACGCCATCGCGATCAATTTGTCATCGTTTATGGCGTGCTCAAGCATTTGCCGATAGCGAGGCTCAAAGATGTGCAGCGCCTGGACAACGTGTGGAAAAACTACCAGGCCCGGAAGTGGGAAAAGTCGAACAATGCCATCAAACGACTTTTCACAGAATCCGTCGTTGTTGGGATTGGCGGGCATTTTATTGGAAGGCTCGCCCTCGGTATGGGCTTGAGTGAGAACTAGTTACTCAGGTGAATTTCAGGGATTAAGTCGACTTGGATGTCTATCTTCGGGAATTGTTCGGTGCTTGCGAGGATCTCTTCGCAACATACTCCCATTTCCGCAATGAACTTTTCGAGGTCCAGGTTGCGATGCACCGGTTTGAACTTTTCAAGGTAGCTAACGCATCCATGATAGAGTTTCTTCGCTCCACGGATGTTTCCGTTTCCGAAATGGTGCAGGCATACAGCCGACTGGATGAGACCTTTGAAGAAGTCCCTGTCCGGGCCGTGGTACTCCATCCACAACTCTTCCCATGCATCGTGGGCTTCGAAGAACTCGCAGACATTGAAATGTTCGATACCCGCCAGATATCGCGGATCATGTTCGGCGCTATCTGTCATTCAATGTCATTCACTTATCTTCGCAGGAATAGGAGCATCGTCAGGTGCCGCCGGCCATTGGGACTTTAGTACCGAACACTGTATTGGTCAAGGAACGCCGACAATTCAGTGGTTTATCTGCGTCTTGAGCCGCGGCTTGACGATCCGGCTGATAAACCGACAATGCCCGCCTGAGCCAGTAAGAGGCCGATAAGAGTTTTCGTGGTTGCCTGCACAACCCACACGCCTCGTCAGTACCTGTTGAAAGCACTTTTCGAGTGGCAAAAACGGCTAAAACTATCGGAGAGACAGCAAGCAAGGACGAAAAACTGCACGCGGCCAAGGTCGTTCGACGCCTTAAAAAAGGATATCCCAACGCCGAATGTGCGCTGAATTACGAAACACCATTTCAGCTGCTGATCGCGACGATTCTTTCTGCACAATGCACCGACGAACGAGTCAACATCGTGACCGCAGGGCTTTTTGCCAGGTATCCGACGCCTGAGAAGTTGGCTGTCGCTCCGATCAAGTCGATCGAGAAGCTGGTCCAGAGTGCCGGTTTTTATCGCAACAAGGCAAAGAACATCAAAGCCTGTTCGCAAGCTCTCGTGCGAGATCACGGCGGTGAAGTTCCTCAGGATTTGCCATCCCTTGTCGCCTTGGCCGGCGTGGGCCGAAAAACAGCCAATGTGGTGCTGGGAACAGCATTTGGTATCGCCAGCGGAGTCGTCGTCGATACACATGTTGGTCGAATCAGCCGCCGGTTGGGGATCACCACAGAAACAGACGCTGTCAAAGCCGAAAAGGACCTGATGCGGCGACTTCCGAAAAAGGAATGGGTGCTCTATTCTCATCGGATGATTCATCACGGCCGTCAGGTTTGCAAGGCACGAAAACCAATTTGTGACGGCTGTTTGATGGATGACATTTGCCCAAGAATGGGCGTAGATCTTTAGAGCAATTTCTGCGCATCAAATGACAAGTCGTGTTAACGTTGAGGTCAGTCGCTTGATCGACTTCAAACGCCAGGGACAGGGAGTGTTAACGAATGATTCTCTCCGGTAACGAAATTCAGAAGCGTATCGGCTCGGACATCGACATTGATCCGTTCGACACCGAGAAGCTAAATCCGAACAGTTACAACCTGTCCTTGCATGATGAGTTGATGACTTACGAAGAAGTCGTCCTCGACATGCGAAAACCGAATCGAACACGGCTTATTTCGATTCCGGAATCGGGACTGGTTCTCAATCCTTCCCAGCTCTACCTGGCCAGAACGGTCGAACGCACCACGACGCACAATCTCGTGCCGATGGTCCAGGGGCGGTCGTCTGTCGCAAGACTGGGGCTCTTCGTGTCCGCCTCAGCCGGATTTGGCGATGCAGGATTCTCCGGATACTGGACGCTGGAAATGTACGCTGTCCAGCCCGTGAGAATTTATCCCGGCATATCCATCTGTCAGATACTGTTTCATACCGTCGAAGGCGAGATCGACGAATACGACAGCAACAAGTATCAACACAACGATGGTGTTCAACCGAGCATGATGTTCAAGGAACTGAACCCCGATGCTGTCGAGTCGGATTCGCAGCGCCGTTTTCAGTTCGAAGTTTGACTGCCCGGGGCGACGCTACATCACTGCGAAGTAGTTCGACGCTGCAAAGTCGAAGTTCTCATTCGACAGAACGACTGGCTTTCGCATGTAGAGGCAATAGTTCTTGATCTGCAATAACAGGTCGCGAGGCTGGCAACAGCGGAAGGGACGATTCACTGCCTTGTAGTGATTCTCGATCACGTGATCAATCGGACCCTGTTCATACTCAAACTTCATCAAGGGGCACATGATCTTGAATAGCTCACGGAACTCTTCTTCTGTCGGATCTTTCACTTCAATCTTGTAAGGAATACGCCGCAGGAACGCGTCGTCGACCAGATCCTTCGGTTCCAGGTTGGTCGAGAAAATCACCAGCTGATCAAACGGAATCTGAATCTTCTTTCCACTCGGCAGATTCAGGAAGTCATAACGTTTTTCGAGCGGCACAATCCAGCGATTTAGCAACTCATCCGTCGTCATTCGCTGACGACCAAAGTCATCGATCACGAGGGTTCCCATATTACTCTTCATCTGGAGGGGAGCTTCGTTGATACCGGTGGAAGGGTTAAAGCTCATTTCCAGGTTGTCCATCGTCAATTCACCACCAGCGATGATCGTTGGTCGACGGATTCGAATCCATCGCTCGTCGACTTTCAGATCTGACAACAAGCCGCCATCGTCGTCGAGTGGAGCCGGTTCATGCTGAGCCGGATCGAAGACCCGAATCAGCTCACCTTCGCAGATGACGCATCGTGGGATCCAGACAAATTCACCGAATGCCTTGGTGACTCGTTCCGCAATACTTGTTTTACCGTTACCCGGGAACCCAAACAGGAACATCCCGCGCCCCGAGTTCATGGCTGCGCCAAGCCGCAAGAACATGTTCTTGTTGATCAGAAGATCAGAGAATGCGCGATCGAGATCGTCCCGTCCTGGAGTCTGAAATGCAATCGACTGCTTGCCAACCGCGGCAATGTAGTCTTTCAGCGGAACCGGAGCCGCGCCATAGTATGTGCACTTTGAAGATGAAGAGCGTGCACGTTCGCGACCAAGGTCCGTTAGCCCCATGACATAGTCGTTGAGCGACGTGGTGTCCTTGTAATAGATGAGCTGGTCGAACTTCATCTGGGAAAACAGATCGATGAGAGTCGTGAAGGGCATGCGGATATGCTCCGAGACTTCCTGCCCACTGGCCTCACCGTTTGCATTGATATACTTCAGCGCCAACTCCGCGATCAGACTGTCGTTGAGTTTCGAGTCGCGGATGCTGTTGGGTTCACGGGGAATGAACTCTTCGACTTTGGGAACGTGCTGGGACGCAGCGGCTGGCTGTGACTCGCCAGGACGACGGCGCCGGCGAGGCTGTTGCGGAGGAGCTGCATCCTGAGCAGGCGAAGGAGGCGGGCCAGCCGGCGGTGCTGCAGCCGCGGCTTGCCCAGGCGAACCACTCGAAAGAGTATTCAGCCGGTCGAGTAGCCCATCAATTGCGTCTGCATCGGCAGGATTTGTTCCCGACATATCCAGATTGGGCGCGGGCTGAAGCTGCTGCGGAGGTGCTGCCTGGGGAGGAGCTGTCTGGGGAGCAGCAAATTGTTGTTCGGGGGGCGACGCCTGGGGCATCCGCGGAGCAGCTGGATTGCCCTGAGGTGGATTCACAGAACCTGACTCCGGAACAAGCGGCGGAGCCGTGGATTTCTGCTTTCCAAGAACGCTAGCAAGACGGGCTGTCAGATCTTTTTTCGTCATTTTCAGTCATTCCGTTAGTCGCGATAGTGCAATCCAAGTAGCTACGCACAGTCGCGTCATCGTCGTTCGGCGACAGAGATCGCGAGAGAAAGAGCAAAAGTGCGGATGGAATCAAATGTGCCAAATCGCCAATAGCAAAGTTTGCCTAATGCTCACGGCAAACGCGAGAAATCGCACGTATTGACTGCGGCGTCGTTCGGCAACAGCCTCCGACAATCGAAGCGCCGAGTGCGATCCATCGCCCGGTAGACAATTCAAAATCGAGTGCATCTCGGTGACCTGTCCACCTTTTCGTCAGGGCGTCGTATCTTTCGCCCGAATTGGGGTACACCATTAGCGACTTTGAAAGACTGGTTCGTATGCGTTCAATCAAGTCATCAACCCACGATGGCGGCAAACAATTGACTCCCATCCCGTCAAGGTGCGAGTCCTCAATTCGCTTTGCACACTCTTCGATCGGCGTGCCGTCTGCGATATGCCCACTATCCCGACATGAAAAGCTGACAATCACGGGAAGGCAGCCTGCTTCCCGAGACCGGGAGTCCTGCCAGTTCTCGGCGACCTGGATAATCGCATTGAGTTCGCAAAAACTGGGAATCGTCTCGCAAAGCATGACGTCCGGACCGGCTTCCGCAAGCAAACCCCATCTGGTTTCGTGGAAACCAACCAGTTCGGAAATGGTGACGCCATAGTTGCCGACATACTCTTCGCCGCCGGCCAGATACGCACCGTAGGAACCAACGCTGGCTGCCACCATGGGTTTAGGTCGGCTGCTGCTTGCACTTGTTTCGGACTGATTTCCGGCGCGCTCCTCTATCGCTGACTTGGCAAGTCGAACCGACGCCTGAATCAGATCTTTCGCCTGAGGTTCACTGCATCCGATCCGCATGAACCCGCCAACGGTCGCCTGATAACTGAGCGACGTAATGATATCGGCTCCGGCATTCAGGTAATCCCGGTGAACCCGCGCTACATCATCTGGGGCATCCTGCAGCAGTCGCGCGGACCAAAGCTCGCTATCGAGCGAATGCCCAAGCGATTCCAGCTCAGTCGCAATGCCACCGTCGAGTGTAAGTACACCACAATCAGAAATCACTTGATGGAACTTGCACATGAACGGACGGTCAGGAAAGAAACAGGTTCACATAAATGACTGCCAGAATGAGCTGCACAATGGCAAACGGAATCGCAGCCTTGACGAAAGCCGCAAAAGAAAGCGGAATCTTGTGACGGTGGATGATCGTTACCGCGACGAGCGTCGATGCCGAACCAATCGGGGTAATGTTGCCGCCAAGGTTGGCACCAAAAATCACTGCCCACCAAAGCGGTGAAGCCGTCGAGGTCGCAGTATTGATATCCGTACCGAGTGCGAGCAAGATTTTTCCCAGCATCGCCGCGAGGGGAATGTTGTCCGTCACGCTGCTGAAAGCCGCCGACGCAATAAGAATCGCGGTGGAGCCGCCCCATCCGATCATGCCTTCGAGAACGCCTCCGATCGTGCCGAGCACACCTGCGTGTTCCATCACATTAATCACGACGAATAGTGCCATAAAGAAACCAATCAGGTCCCAATCGAGTGCGCGATAAAATTCGTCGGCTTTGGATTTGTATTGCAGGAGCATGATGGCGGCGAACGCCATTGCGACAAAACCCATTTGCAAATCGCTAATAACGGGAAGAATCGAAGTCGTGGCGATGACGAGGATGAACAGCAGAAGCATCGCAGCGCCAAACCAGAATAGCCCCCAGCTTTCGATTCCATCGTTTTCATCGAAACTGGCTACCAAAGCCGCCGCTTCGGCTTTCTCTTCATCTGTCCGCAGAGCGCGAATCTTGAATAGCCAGGCCGACATGGCGAGCGTCACCAGGGTCGCGATCACAACATACGGCGCGGCACAATAAACAAACTGCACAAAACTGATATTCGCGGCGGTGCCGAGAATAATGTTCGGCACGGAACTGATGAGCGTCAATAAGCCACCGATATTGGTGAGCAGACCTTCGACAAGAAGGAAGCCGAGCAGTTTTTCGCTTCGACCGAGCTTCTGCAGCGAAACCGCCGTTAACGATCCAATAATGATCATCGCCGTCACGTTGTTCAGCACAGCCGAAAAGACGACCGTCATCAACCCATAGAAAATCAGCAGCTTCAAAGGATCACCGCCCGATGCCTTGGTGACTTTGAGGGCAATCCAGGTAAACAATCCCGACTTACTCGTGATATCCACAAACAGGCTCGAGCCTAGAATAATCGCGATGACTCCCCAATCGACAGCCGGAATATAGACCGGCATATGAATTCGATGGCCCTCCACATGCACGGGAACTGCATGCTTTTCACTGTGACTGCCGTCTTCCGCAGGCTCTTCTTCCGCTGGTTCCGATGCGTGCGAGTCCTCATTTTCTTCTTCGTGGTGCACAGCAGGAATCTCGACGTCGTGATTCACTTTCTCATGGTCAATAAACTCACCAGCAATCGGCCCATGTTCGGCCAGTTCGTGGCTGCCGACGACGACATCTTCAAAAGGAAGAATCCCGCAGGCTCCGCCTAGAAAAAGGCAAAGCACCGCAAAGCAGCCGGCGATCACCGATTTTTTGGCGTGCAACTTCTCTTCGAACGCGAGGCACAGGACCAGCCCGACCAACAACAGACCAAACAGAACCGTGATCCATGTCGGTACTTGCATTGCCGAGTTGCCGAGCAGGATGATTGGAAATTCTTGAAGCATTCGATCAATATTCGCTAGTCTGAAATCAAATTGGGAATCGCGGTATTTTTTGAATAGCTACCTACAGCAGCAGCAATGGCGTGTTTCGCAGTTCAACCGTGAGCGGATACGCGAGTCCGTGCATCGCCAACTGGTCTTCATCTTTTGTATTAATAACGAGCAGATCAACGTCATGTTCTTCCGCCAGTCGTTGATAGTCGTGAAGATGATTGCCTGTCGTGACCAGCGACTTAATCGACACATCAAGATCCGATTGCTCGAGAAAACTTCGACAGCTCTCGATGTAGTCGCTGGGCTCTTTGAGCATTTGCGCACGAATATCTTTCTCGGCCGATTCGGTATTGAGGCTGGGGATCTTGGACACGATCGAAAGAAATCGCTGAATCTGCTGCTCATCCTCGACATGAGTCAGCCAGATGTGACCACCCGATTCGACCAGCCGCATGGCCACGCTGACCAAGCGGTTATCGCCAGTCAGATGATCCGTCATCACCATCACGCTGTCGGTATTGTCGGGAACCCGGCGATCATTCAGCTCGGGATGAGGCAACACCAGCACGGGTGCTACCACCGTCTGAGTCATAATATCGAGGTAAGACCCGAGCGTGTAATTGAAGCTTCGCGTCGGTGATTTGAGATTCCGATACGTGCAGATCAAATCCGGCGCGTACTGGTCAATCTGACTCGCAAGGTCGTCAATACTCTCGTATTGTTCTGCGCCAAACACCGTCCATTTCGGTTCGTGTTCCTTCGCGACGGCGCTAATCAGCGTCCTGGCTTCGTCCGCAAACGGCTCGGCATCGGCTCGATCAAGGTCGGTCACGACCAGAACGTTTTCGAGTGTAAAGGGGAGGAGTTCGAACTGCTTTTTGTCAGCGGCGCGAAAAGCGCTTTCGAATTGGTCGATATTCGTCATCAAATCCTCGCGCTGTTTTGGCACGCTCTGGCCCGGTGGTGGCAGAATGCAGCCCGGCAATCTCGCCGAAACTACGTCCGGAGAGGATAACACTTCGATTCAGGCGACACGATACCATCGCCGAGACCTCTCAAATGGCCCAAGACAACCCAGACGCGATTCATTAAAATTGGCGGCTTGGAAGAACGATAGCCATGGTGGGCTCTATCGTGACTTGCCGCCATTCGCTGGCTGAGCTCCAACAATGTTGAATTAGAGAAAAAGAGTATGAGTCAAAACAAGACGGTCGTGGATCCTTTCGAGTCGCGTGATACCTTCGATAGCGGTTCCGGTGATGTTGGCATCTACCGGTTGTCGAAGCTTGAGGACCTTGGGCTGGGCAACATGTCCAACTTGCCCTACTCGATTCGCATTCTTCTTGAGGCCGTCCTCCGAACGTGTGATGGGTACACGGTGTCCGAAGATGATGTCAAGGCACTCGCCGGCTGGAACGCGGCGGCTCCCGCCAAATCAGAAATTCCATTCAAGCCGTCTCGAGTCGTGCTTCAGGATTTCACCGGTGTTCCCGCGGTCGTTGACCTCGCTGCCATGCGAAGTGCAATGAAGCGACTTGGCGGCGACCCCAAAAAAATCAATCCACTCATTCCCGTCGATCTCGTGATCGACCACTCCGTACAGGTCGATCGGTTCGGTTCGAACGATGCGCTCGAGCTCAATGTGGACCTCGAGTTCAAACGCAATCGCGAGCGTTATGAGTTCCTTCGTTGGGGCCAAAATGCGTTCGACAATTTCCGGGCGGTTCCGCCGAATGTTGGCATCGTTCACCAGGTAAACCTGGAGTTCCTGGCGAAGGGCGTCTTCCGTCGCGAAGATCACGCTGGCCCAGTCGCCGTGCCCGATTCGCTCGTGGGAACCGACAGTCACACGACGATGATCAACGGCTTGGGTGTCGTCGGTTGGGGCGTCGGTGGTATCGAAGCCGAAGCTGTCATGCTGGGTCAACCGCTTTACATGTTGATGCCCGAAGTCGTCGGGTTCGAGCTGACAGGCAAGCTGCCTGCCGGCGCTACGGCGACTGATCTTGTTCTGCGAGTCGTCGAGATTTTGCGAGAAGAGGGCGTGGTTGGAAAGTTTGTTGAATTTCATGGAAGCGGCGTTTCGAACATGACGCTTGCGGATCGAGCCACCATCGCAAACATGGCGCCCGAATATGGTGCGACCATGGGGTTCTTCCCGATTGACGATGTGACGCTGGATTATCTTCGCCGCACCGGTCGTACGAACGAGGAAGTTCAACTCGTCGAGAGGTACTCCAAAGAACAAGGCACGTTCCGATTGGATAGCAGTCCGGTTCCGACTTATACAAAGTCGGTGAAGCTTGACATCGGCACGGTCGAGCCATCCCTTGCCGGTCCCAAACGTCCGCAAGACCGCATTGCTCTCACGAAGATGAAGACTGCTTTTGACGCCATCCTAAAGACGCCGGTTAAAGAGCGCGGATTTGAGCTTAGCGCTGAAGATCTGGCTCGCAAAGGCGTCGTGCAAAACGGTAAACCAACAGAAATTTCCCACGGTGCCGTTGTGATCGCGGCCATTACAAGCTGCACGAACACGAGCAACCCTTCGGTGATGGTTGCCGCTGGCCTGGTTGCCAAGAACGCCGCCGCCAAAGGCATGAAAGTGCCTGGCTACGTGAAAACGAGCCTCGCTCCTGGTTCCCGAGTCGTCACCGAGTATCTCGATGAGGCTGGTCTTACCGCGTCGCTTGAGAATCTTGGATTCCACACGGTCGGTTACGGCTGCACAACGTGCATCGGCAATAGCGGCCCACTGCCCGAACCAGTCGCCGAGGCGGTCACCAGTGGCAAGCTGGTAGCGTCCGCGGTGCTGAGTGGTAATCGAAACTTCGAAGGTCGCGTCAATCCGCTCGTGCAGGCCAACTACCTTGCGAGCCCGCCGCTTGTCGTTGCGTTTGCGTTGGCTGGTCGAGTCGACATTGACTTGATGACTGAACCGCTTGGAAAAGACGCGGACGGAAATGATGTCTTCCTGAAAGATATTTGGCCGACTCACGAACAAGTCGCGGATGTCATCGAGAGTAGCGTTAAACCTGAGATGTTCGAAGAGCAGTATTCCGGCGCCTTCACTTCGAACGAGAAATGGAACGCCATCAAAACCTCCGAAGGCGATCTTTACGACTGGAACGATACGAGCACCTACATTCAGGAGCCGCCGTTCATGATCGACCTGACTCGGGAACCGCAACCGATCGAATCGATCAAGTCGGCGAGAGTACTTTGTTTGCTGGGCGATTCCGTCACAACGGATCACATTTCTCCCGCGGGTGCGATCGCCCAGGACAGTCCCGCCGGTCGTTACCTCAAGGATAACAGCGTCGAGGCCCGCGACTTTAACAGTTACGGTTCGCGACGCGGAAACGACCGAGTCATGCATCGTGGCACATTCGCGAACATTCGAATTCGCAACCAGCTCGCCCCCGGCACCGAAGGCGGCTGGACTCGTCACCTGCCAAGTGGCGAACAGATGGCGATCTACGATGCGTCGCAGAAGTACGCCGAAGAAGGTGTGCCGCTGGTTGTGTTGGCTGGAACCGAATACGGAACGGGTAGCAGTCGCGATTGGGCGGCCAAAGGCACATTGTTGCTTGGAGTTCGCGCCGTACTTGCGGCAAGCTACGAGCGTATCCACCGCAGCAATCTGGTTGGCATGGGCGTGTTGCCACTCGAATTCCCGGAAGGCAAATCGTGGCAGGCTCTCGGCCTCACGGGTGAAGAAACATTTGATATCGCGGTTACCGACGATCTCACACCGCGTGGCACGGTCCCGGTCGTAGCAACCGACGCGGATGGCAAAGAAACGAAGTTCGATGCCGTCGTGCGAATCGATACGCCTGTCGAAATGGACTACTACCGCAACGGTGGAATTCTTCAAACGGTGCTTCGCAACTTGTTGAATGAGGGGGAGGTCGCTTGATCTCTTCATCATCCGACTCGCCAGTGATCATCGTTGATGGGCTGGAGAAACAGTATCGAAAAGGTTTCTTTGGCAAAGGCGTTCGCGCACTCAATGGCGTCTCGTTTGACGTGAGGCCCGGCGAAATTTTTGCACTCCTCGGGCCCAATGGTGCCGGCAAAACAACGTTGATCAAAATCCTGCTTGGCATCATCCGCCGCACGGGCGGCAATGCTTCACTGCTTGGATTCCCGGCTGGTGATCGTCGCGGGCGAATGCGAGTCGGCTATCTCCCCGAGCATCTGAGAATCCCTCGCCACCAAACGGCGAGGACGGCGCTTGAATTCTACGGCCAGCTCAGCGGCATGACGAAAGGTGCGGTTCGCAAAAAGGCCGATGGCCTTCTTGAACTCGTGGGACTCGCTGGTCGAGACCGCGAATCAGTAAAACAGTTTTCCAAAGGGATGCTCCAACGGCTTGGTCTGGCTCAGGCGCTGCTGCACGATCCCGAGTTGATTATTCTCGACGAGCCAACAGACGGTCTGGATCCAGTCGGTAGATCGCAGATTCGGGGTATCCTCGAGCGACTACGCGATGAAGGTCGCGGCGTCTTTCTCAATAGCCATCTTCTGCAGGAAGTCGAGCTGGTTTGTGATCGAGTCGCCATTTTGCAAAAAGGTACGCTTCGATTCGTGGGCACAATGGATGAGCTGACACCCGATACTGCTGGCGAAGTCGAATTGAAGCTCATTGGTTCGACCGACGCGATCCAGCGTGTCCTGCCAGACTGGAAGGCGACCGAGCAAAGATCAGATGCGAATCAACCGGTTGAGGTCACGTTGCCCGCGAAGGACCAGGCGGAGGTTGATGCCCTGATTGACCGACTGCGCCAAGAGTCAATCAGCGTGGTTTCGATGAAGTGGCAGGGAAGAACGCTTGAAGATGCGTTTCTTAAGCTCGTTGGCGACAGCACTGGCGATCCAGGAAGAATGGTGAATTAGCGATGAGACCGTATTTCGCAATCGTTGCCGATTCATTTCGTGAAGCTCTGCATTCTCGCGTGCTCTGGCTATTGCTGGCCCTGATTACGATCTTTCTGTTGTTGCTGACTCCTCTGTCCTACTCGCAGCCTTTGACGAAGAAGTTTAGTCGACGGGATGTGATCGACAGCCGTGCATTTACGAAGCGACTGGTTGCTGCCGGTCGGGCAGACAAGACCTCACCACAATACGCGATCTACAGCCAGCTTTCCGAATCGCTTCAGGAGAAAATCACGGCCATTGCCAAAGCGGCAAATCCTGACCGTGAATCGGTGCGATCCGCCCGAAAAAGCATAATCAACGAGTTTAACGCGCTGGTGAAGAAGAACGATCTGTTTGCAGATATTCCTGAGGATAGCCTGAAGCTCAATTCTGAATCGAAACAGCTGCTGGCGATTGCTACGAAAGACCGTACGGCAGATCAGAACCAGCGACTGAACCGGGTGATCATCGAACGTTCGTTTCGACGGGATCTCGAACCATCGCCTTCGAAGTCCGTGCTGCTCACCTACTTTGGCATGCCGCTGGGGAGTGCGCTGCCCTTGTCCGGAGATAACTTTGAAGATGCCGTGAAGACGGTGCTGATGGTGTTCATGGACCTCATTGCGGCACCGGTCGGTGTCTTGGTCGCAATCCTTGTTACGGCTTCGATCATCCCCAACCTGTTCGATGCCGGATCAGTCAACTTGCTATTCAGCAAGCCGATTATGCGACCGTTCCTTTTCCTCGCGAAATTCTTCGGCGGCTGCTGGTTCGTACTGATCAATGCCGCGTATCTGATTGGTGGCTTGTGGCTGATTCTGGGCTGGCGACTGCACGTCTGGCACCCGCGCCTGCTCTACGTGATCCCAATCCTGACGTTCCTTTTCGCGGTCTACTACACGGTGTCTTCGCTCGCCGGAGTCGTGTGGCGAAATACGATCATGGCGGTCGTTGCCACAATTATGTTCTGGGCGATCTGTTTTGGTGTTGGATTGGCCCACGACGCGATGGATGCGCTACTGATTCAGCCCAACCGGATCGTAAAGATCACTCCCGCGGGCGAAAGCATGCTAAGCGTCACAGAATCGGGGTCCGTCGCGGCCTGGAATAAGGACTCAAACAAGTGGACAAGCTGCTTTGGAGGCCGAACGAATGAAGGCGCTCCGGCATTCGCGTTGCGTAACCGATTGACCGGCCCTGTCTACGATGAGGCCAACGACCGAATTGTTGCCGTGGACCAGAAATGGGGAAGGTCAAAATTGCTGGCGGGATCCGGTGAGGAAGAGTTTGAGCGAGAAGAGCTCGGTTCGGCTCCAGACGGAACACTCGCACTCGACGTGGCCCCCAACGGCGATCTGCTTCTGGTCGATCGTGAGAGCATCGCGCGTATTGAACCAGTCGACAAGAAACAAACGGCCGATCTGAACATGTTCGGCTTCAAATACACGCTGGGGCCGAAACGCGGAGCATACAAAACGATCAGCCCCAAGAATTTCGACGCCTCGCGCGCGACGGCAGTATCAATTCACCCCGAAGACGGCTCGGTGCTGACCTACGGCGGCGGCGAGTTGTCCCGTTATGTTCGCAACAGCGAGGGAAACTACGAACTGGCGGCTGCAAGAAATGTGTACGACAGCGCAGACGCCGCCGATGACGCGGATGACCAAACAAAAGCCGCTGATGCTGTGATGGCGGTTGGTGGGTCACAGATCGTCCTCGCGGACGAGAACGGAGTCATCCGGCTGATCAGCCTCGACACACTTGAAACAGACGCGACCTTCACGCCATTCCCCAAGCTCGAACCTCGTTTCGCCCTCGCCACGGATGGGGGGAATTTTTTCGGAGTGCTATTTCACAATCGCAAATTATGGCTTTACGACGTCGGCGAATCGAAAGACATCTCCAGTCGCCTGGCGGGGCAGGGAAAGATCACGGCAGCCGAGTTTTCGGGGGACACTTCACTGATCTACTCGGATCGGATGGAACGAGTCGTGGAGTGTTCGCTACCAGACGGCAAACAGGTTGCAAGTCGAGAGGCATCCTTACCATTACTCAACAAGGTGTTCTTCTACGTCATCAAACCGATTTACCAGGTGTTCCCGAAACCCGGCAAGCTCAAAGAGACAGCGCAGTACTTTCTCGTAGAACAGGAATCCTTGCAAGCCAGCGAAAGCGACTCGCTCTCAGCCGCCCGAGTCAAACTGAATCCATGGCCGCCTGTCAGGCATAGCGCCCTCTTCATGTTCGTGATGCTTGCCGGAGCGTGCCTCTATATTCAGTATCAGGAATTTTAGGCCACGAAGTCCGTATCGCTGCTCGGCAACTCACAACCTGGGTGCCATGCTCGGGTGTTAGAAATTCAATGCTGCGTGGCATTTGTGCTATGCCAGATTATTGCAGCCGGAGGCCTGACCTCAGCCGCTCGCGCCAAGCAACCCTCCTCCGACACAGTGGTGTCATGCGAAGAATGAGCAGGGCATACCACGTGTCGCGTGAGGAGGGTCGGAGCCTAAGCGACGGGGAGGAGCGGCCATACGCGTCGATGTACCAGCAACAGTTCGTGTCTTC
>CALHZT010000105.1 GCA_938040995.1 uncultured Pirellulaceae bacterium
GGCATGACGACTACGCCCGAAGTTTTCACCTGCGGCGTGGATATCGTCGGGCCGTCGAATCTTGTTTCGCTGCTGGAGAATCCACCGCCGTACTGGATTCCATTTATGCCAGTTTTGAAACACCGCGTTGGCGATCATGAATCGGAGGAAGGCCGAGCCGCCTTGATGAGAAACTCTCCACTGTCAAAAGTCGCGTCGATCCAGCGCCCACTCCTGATTGCCCAGGGCGAGCTGGATCCGTTTGCACGAATGGCCGAGTCGGATGAAATCGTTGCGGAAATGGAACGGCGAGACATACCGGTGACATATATGGTGTACCCGAATGAAGGCCACGGCCTGCAACGCCCCGAAAACCGACTGGCGTTTTACGCCGCAGTCGAAGCATTTTTCGCCAAATATCTTGGCGGCCGCAGCGAACCAATGGATGACTGGTTGGACCGCGCGGATGTAAAGATTCCTTCCGGATACGATTTACTTCAGGAATAGCCCGTGAATATTGCATCCATCGCGATTCTGATATTTTCAGTCGCTAACGCCGAACCTTCGTACCATTCACGAGGGCAAGGGTCTGGCTCAATTTTTCGGCGGCAAACTGACTTATGTCGCTTTGCAGACAAACGCCGAAAATTTGTGCCTGACCCTCTCGAACCTGAAGAAACGTCAATATCCCTGAACGGTTACGAAATTTCTACAACCATACCGAAAACCATGAATCGCCCCAACCTTCCACTTCCGACACTTGGCGGCAAACAGTTCTGGACAGACATCCGGCATTTTGACGGATGGCGTATCCAGCACAATCATTTGACGGGACATTATCGCCTACTCGACGCCCGGAACGTGAGACACGCGTGGGGCGATGAATCGGAATGTCGCGAGGCTTTGGAATCAGCGATCAAATCTCGTGGGCTGAAGAATTATTCTGGCAAGGTCGTAATCGTGCTTCATGGTCTCAATCGCTCCACCGCAACGATGCGACGACTTGCCAATTACCTTCGTGAGGCAGACTTTCAAGTCATCAACTTCCAGTATGCCAGTGGTCGCACAACGATCGATGCCCACGCGGATTCACTGCGTCGCATCATTCAGGATCTTCCTGCAAGCGTCACGGATCTGAGTTTTGTCGGGCACAGCATGGGGAACATTGTTGTGCGGCGTTACCTGGCGGGTTCAGAAACAGATTCGAGGATTCGGCGAATGGTCATGATTGGCCCACCGAATCAGGGATCCCAACTCGCGAAAATGCTTGGCAGTACGATCCCGTTCCGCATAGTGACTGGTGAAAGCGGGACGCAGCTTGCTGGCGAGTGGGAAGAATTTCAATCCCGGTTGGCGACACCCGATTTTGAGTTTGGGATCATCGCGGGCGGGCAAGATGAGAAAATTCGACTTTCCAACTTCCTGCTCGATGGCAAAGACGACCTAATCGTTCGAGTGGCAGAAACAAAACTTCCCGGCGCGCATGATTTTGTGGTGCGGCCGATGCTTCACTCAACAATGATGAAGAACCCACAGACACTCGAGATGACGCTGCGATTCTTGCAGCAAGGGCATTTCTTGGCAGAAGAAAGTCGCACCCCGATTAAAAATGACCAAGACGCAACCGACGAATCGCTGTAACGAATCGTAACATTTTGGCGTTTGATTCGACCGCCTATCGCTTTCTCCTTTGACAACTATCTTCTGGAGAAGGTCATGGAATATACACAGCAACAGTGGGTTCTCGCTGGAATTGCCCTGGCGGCCGGGCTTACGATCTTCGTTGCCCTTTGCTCAGGCAACCAGCGCGAACCAATGGCAGCTCCAGTCGACTTACAGGGATCAAATAAAATTCCAGTCCATTCGGTAGCGGATATGCAACGAGTTAACGACGAGAACTTTCGGCTAGTTCGGTTGAACGATGGCCATGATTTCTGGTTGTTTTACAAAAGCGGAAAACGTGGATACAGCGCGATGACACATTCCCCTGAATGCAAGAAATGTCAGAAGACTACGTTTACCGGCAGATAGGAATCGCCCCGCTCACTCGATAATCTTGAGTGAGTCCATAAGCCGCTTCACAGAATCGCTGCTCTGCTCCGCGTTCTCTTCAAACTTCTTTTTGTCCAGCCGGATGCTCACGGCGTACATGTCACTTCCATTGAGAATGCATCTCCCAAAGACAACGCCTGCTGGAACAATGGCTCCCTGTTGAGACTTGGATTCCGGGTAGCTGATCACCTGCTCCAGTGCCGGATGCCCTTGCACTTCAAGTTTTTCACGCGCGACCAACTTGCTCTTCGGTCGCGCCTTTAGTTGGGCCTCACTCGCCAACGTCAGCATCTTGTATGGTTCGCTACTGAGATCGACTTTATGACCCGCCGTAAACTCTTTCGGATAGTTCGTATGAGCCAACGAGACAATCGCGCCTTTCATTCGCAACTCGAAGTTCCGGATCACGATGGGAGCGAACTCCGTCTCGGCCTTTACTTTGCTATAAGTCGGCGAGGCGGGAAACATAAACTGACAATGCCCAACTTCGTCCGTCAGCAACTTTTTGGCTGGATCATAGTAGGCGCCGATCGAGCGTGCTTCGGGAGTTGAGACACCCACGGGCACAACGACTGATTTGAGCCCAGTGCGCGGAGGCGTCGTATTTTCAAAAGCAGAATTTGTATCAGACGTCGGCTTGGTCGGGATCGCCGATTTTTCGGCAGACGCGTTCGAGCTTGCCGACTCATTAGCCAGTTCAGGACCAAGGTCCGCCGCGAGATCGGCGTCGAGATCCTGAGAATACGCAGGATGAATTGCTGCGAATCCAGTAAGCCCTGCAAGCAAAAGGGACGAAGCGAGCCATCGAGTCATGGGTTTTATCCTGTGTAACCTGTCGAAACTTCCCGAACAAATCAAAATCGTTGCCGGTGTTCATGCGATGTTCATGGTATCGGAAGCTGCAGTGCACTTCAAAAAAGGGTAACCGTTCACGCGGGTAAGGGTCTGGCTCCATTTTTCGGCGGCAAACTGACTTATTTCGCTTTGCGGACAAACGCCGAAAATTTGTGCCTGCCCCTGGGGTGTTGTAACTTCGATATTGCGTGGCATTTGTGCTCACGTCAGATTTGTTGCAGTCGTTTGCCTGACCTCGACCGCTCGCCCCAAGCAACCCTCCTCCGAGTCAGTGGTGTCATGCGAAGAATGAGCAGGGCATACCTCGTGTCGCGTGAGGAGGGTCGGAGCCTTAGCGACGGGGAGGAGCGGCCATACGCGTCGATGTATCTGCAACAGTTCATGTCCGTTCTGGGCAACGCAAAATCCGCCGCAAGCCCAACTTTACAACACCCCAGCCTGCCCCTCTCGAACCAGAGGAAACGTTAATATCCGTGAACAGTTATGAAAAGGAAACGCGACCGACGGATATTCAGGTGACGGAATGGCTGCGCCGGCCACCATAATTCCGATTGTGCGGATTAGTCGACTGAGGCTCGCAATCGCCACGCCCACTATTGCAGCGAAACGGGGGCGTCGTGGCCCTGCATGTTTCCCGATACTGATTTTGCAAGCATAATGGCGGATTACCCACTCAAGCATTTCGCCGTAGTGAATCAAACATATGTCGACATCCTGGTCTCCCGAATCGTGGCAATCGAAACCTGTTCGTCAGATGCCCAATTACCCTGACGAGGTCGCCCTTTCGAACGCGGTGAATCACCTTAGCCATTTGCCGCCGCTGGTAACCAGTTGGGAAATCGAGGCTCTCAAAGGCGAGCTTGCCGAAGCCGCCGAGGGACGCCGCTTTGTCCTTCAGGGTGGCGACTGCTCGGAGAATTTTGACGAGTGCCAATCGAGTACGATTGCCGGCAAGCTAAAAATCCTCCTCCAGATGAGTGTCGTTCTGATTCATGGCAGTCGCCGACCGGTGACTCGAGTCGGTCGATTCGCGGGGCAATATGCCAAACCGCGGTCGAAGGATGAAGAAACCAAGGACGGAGTCACACTGCCAAGCTACCGCGGCGACCTGGTGAACCGCGCCGAGTTTACGCCGGAATCTCGCATTCCCAATCCCGACCTGCTGTTGCGGGGTTACTACAACGCCGCGTTGACACTGAACTTTATTCGCAGCCTGATCGACGGCGGTTTTGCCGACCTTCACCATCCGGAATATTGGGAACTTGATTTCGTAAAGCACGCGAGTAAATCCGCTGAGTACGAGTCGCTGGTCGCCGACATTACGTCCTCTGTCAATTTCCTCGAAAACGTCAGTGGAAAACCGATCAGCGATTTCAGCCGGGTCGAATTCTACACCAGCCATGAAGGGTTGCACCTGCTTTATGAACAGGCGCAGACCCGACAGGTGCCACGCCGTGAAGGCTGGTACAACCTGTCGACTCATTTTCCATGGATTGGAGACCGCACCCGGAATCTCAAAGAAGCCCACATCGAGTATTTCCGTGGTATCCAGAATCCCATTGGTGTCAAAGTCGGGCCGACGATGGAACCCGACGAGTTGATTGCGCTGATTGACGCATTGAATCCCAAAGACGAACCTGGCCGATTGATGCTGATTCACAGGTTTGGCGATCAAAAGATCACCGACCACCTGCCCAATCTGATCGGGAAGGTCATGTCTGCGAAAAAGTCAGTCACCTGGTGCTGCGATCCAATGCACGGCAACACGGAGACAGCAGGCAATTACAAGACTCGCAATTTCACCAAGATTCTCAGTGAACTCGAGCAGGCTTTTGACGTTCACCAAAAAGCCGGCAGTGTCCTTGGCGGCGTGCACTTTGAATTGACTGGCGAAAACGTCACGGAGTGTACCGGTGGTGCCCGTGGACTGAACGCAGAAGATCTGGCTCGTGACTACCGTACGCAAGTTGACCCACGACTGAACTACGAACAGGCGCTGGAGATGGCGCTCCTGATTGCACAGCGCATGAAAGCATAGGAACTGAAGAATCGCAGCTCCTGCCAATAGTGCAAAACTGGAACTAGAGCGCATTCAACTTTTGTGTAGCGTCATTCGTCTCTCTCGCCCGGGATTCACACCGCTCGAGACGCTACACGTCCGTCGGACACCGACTAAGGCTGCGACTCCAATTCGATGTCGTAGACCGACTTTGTGCGAGGTTGGACGGTAAATGACAAACCGGAAGTCTTGGTAGAGCTGTACTTTTTTGGTGAAACCAGCCGCCTACCAGGAGCCGCGTTAGGGTTGGATGACGGAACCTCTTCGAAAATCCGAAACGTCACATCGTATTTGCCGGGTACGACGTCATTACCGCCCCCGCGCTGCAAAGAGTAACTGCCGTCTTCGGATACGGTCGCGTAGCAAGTCGGAACACCGGCACCTTCGAAGACAAGATCGCCACCTTTGACAGCTTGCCCATCGATCGTAACCGTCCCGCTGAGAGTTGACTTACTTGAGCAACCAATAAAGGCCGCACAAATCGGCACCAGAAGAAAAAGTCGGAACGCCGTGGAAGCACGCATAGATACCTCGAAATGGATGGCCTTAACCCTAATTGTCCGTCACGATTTCCCCGCCGTTACGCGAACTCATCGCCCGATAGACGTATGAGTCGATGCCATCCGACACGAAGTGGACAGATCCGTCGCAGAACGCGAAATTCGCCCCGGAAGTGTGCAGGCTACGAAACCCCATCACATCCTGCCAACGGTTCGGCATTGGCTCCGGCGGTAGGAAGTTGAGTGGAGGATTCGTGGAACAATAGTCACCATTGGCGAAAATCCAAATCGAGTGGTAGTTGTGAAGCGGAACGTCTTCGCCAATCATGTAGGTCTTGCTTCGACCGTCACGGATCGTTTTGAAGATTTTGGAATCGCGACCTTTGAAACCCAGCACTCCATTGCTTTTATTGGAAAACCGCCAATCGGCTTCGCCAAATATGGGATCACTATCAAACTGCGACGAATTTGAGATGGGAAACGAACCGATGCAACCTTTATAATTCGTCACTGCAACATCGGTAACCGACCTACGCCATTGCCAGTGCCTGGAAATTATCCCGTCCGCCAAACTAATGCCATTTCTACTGAGGCTGCCGCCTGGATCATCGGGGCACGCAAGAATGGACAGCGGAGTCGCAGCGATCTCTCTCAATGCGGGTTGATTTACGCCCTGCTGAGCTCCGAATCTTCCCAACTCCACGGCGCTCACCTGATCCGCGATCGCCGCTTCTTCGAGAAACGGGAGCACCTGCAGAATCCAGCTTCCGCCGGTTGAGTCCAAATAGGAATCGCTACTGGGGCCTCTGCTATTAGCCGACTCAAAGTTGAGCACGGCCAATGCAAGCTGCCGTTCCTTGTTACTGCATTGCATGCGACGCGCGGCAGCCCGGGCTTGTTGGACCGCAGGCAGCAAGAGAGCTACCAGGATCCCGATGATAGCGATAACAACCAGCAGTTCGACGAGGGTGAACGCTCCTCGAAATTTCCGCCCAGAATTTGTTTTAAAATAGAGGAACAAGACAACACTCCTGCTGTGTAAGAATTTTTGCCGACGAGTTTTTCGATAGCCCGCAACTCAACACTCGCCCTGTCACAATTATTGCACAAAAACGGGTCCGCCACAAATCTGAACTGATCTCAATATCGGAGTGGATCCGGCGAAATCGGCCAAACTTCATCTCTTGCAGTTCGGCTCCTAAATGTCGGTCTGAATGTCAGCCTGGGGCGTTTGGCCGCAGGGTGAAAGTGAGCATTCGTACAGAACTAGTCCTAAACCAAGCGATGTTTAGTTGCAGAGAAATTGCAAAACCCCGAAACCACCGTGAATCATTGGTCGTATTAGAGTTTGTAATGAATTCTAAAGACCTAACACGGAGGGTTTCGGGTGAAGAATAGCATCGCAAAACGGTTGAGCGAACGCAAGCGTCGAATCAAGAAGCGATTGGCGAAAGCGAATCAGACGAAATACCAAAAGTCCGCAATCGGTGCGCCGCCGGAACTTGCGAAAGGCGGACTGAAGTACGAACTCGCTGAGAAAACTCAAGGCATTTGTCACGGCGGCATTCCGTTGATAATCGCCTTGGCCCAGAAGCTGGGACTC
>CALHZT010000106.1 GCA_938040995.1 uncultured Pirellulaceae bacterium
CCAGACACCACGTCGGTTTTGTTTCAAAGACTCCCGAACCAGGCCAGAGGTGAAACTTGATTCCACCTGCCCCGGTATATTCATAGTCGCCGGACCGATACGCGACGCCCGAAAGAAAACCGGCAAGCAACGCCTGATGAATTTTGCCGTAGCTGTCAGATCGCTCCCGCACCTGCAATTTGTTGGACCGCGCGAGATCCGCAAGCTGACGCCGAATCTCGGTCCACTCTCGCATGCGATTGAACGACAGGAAGTTCCGTCGACAGGCCTTCTGCAACTGGCCGCGGGACAGCTTCTCTTTCAGCTCGTGATAAAAGTCCCAAAGCTTGAGATAGCTCAGGAAGTCCGACTGATCATCGATAAACTGCTCATGCGCCTGATCGGCCGCCTGCTGCTTGTCCACCGGTCGTTCGCGCGGATCCTGAATTTCCAGCGCCGCAGCAATAATGAGAATCTCGGAGAGGCAACCGAACTCATCCCCGGCAAGAATGATGCGAGCGATGCGTGGATCTACGGGAAACCGACTGAGCCGGCGGCCCAGCTTCGTCAACTCGTTTCGATCGTCGACCGCACCGATCTCAAACAGAGTCCGATACCCGTCGCGAATCGACTCGGGACGCGGCGGATCAATAAACGGAAACTCTTCAACCCGGCCAAGCTTCAAAGTCTTCGCTTGCAGAATCACAGACGCAAGATTCGTACGCTGAATCTCCGGCGTTGTAAACTCAGAACGACTTTCAAAATCGTCCTCGCCAAACAGGCGTATACAGATCCCCGGACCGACTCGTCCACAACGGCCCTTTCGCTGGTCCGCAGACGCTCGCGATACCGCTTCGATCGGAAGCCGCTGAACCTTCGATCGAGGCGAATAACGACTGATCCTCGCCGTCCCCGTATCAATCACATAACGAATGCCCGGCACCGTTAATGATGACTCGGCCACGTTCGTCGCCAAAACGATGCGTCGATGTTTGCTCTCTTTAAAGACCTTGTTCTGTTCCGCACTCGAAAGCCGCGCATAAAGCGGTAGAACTTCCGTTTTCCCGCCGGGCAAGTTGACGCTTCGCAACTGATTCGCCGTTTCGCGAATGTCGCGTTCCGTTGGCAGGAAGATCAGCATGTGTCCGTTGTCGATGCTCGCCAACTCTTTCACGGCATCGACGATACCGCCGATCTCCGACGTTTCTTTTTCGCCATCCTCATCCAACAACGGACGATATCGCAGCTCAACCGGATACGTCCGCCCGGAGACTTCGAGCGTCGGAGCCGGACCGTCCTCGGTTGCAAAGTGTTCCGCAAACCGCTCCGCATCGATCGTCGCCGAAGTAATAATGACCTTCAGCTCGGGACGCTTTGGCAGCAGTTGATGCAGCATACCGATCAGGAAATCAATATTCAGCGAGCGCTCGTGGGCTTCGTCGATGATGAGCACTTCATACCGCTCAAGAAACCGATCGCTCTGCGTCTCGGCAAGCAGGATGCCATCGGTCATCAACTTGATCAGCGTCTTTTCGTCCGTCTTGTCAGCGAAACGAATTTTAAAACCTACCGACTGACCAAGCGGTTGCTTCAGCTCATTTGCCAGGCGATTGGCGATCGTTCGCGCCGCGATACGTCGGGGCTGAGTATGGCCGATCATGCCACGAATCCCGTAGCCGGCGTCGAGGCAGATCTTTGGTAGCTGAGTCGATTTGCCCGAACCCGTTTCACCGCTCACAACGATGACTTGGTGTTTGCTCAGAAGCTCGACGATTTCATCGCGATGCGCATGGATCGGCAAGTCCTGGGGATACTCGATCGCAGGGCGGCTTGCAGCCCGACGTTCGGCGGCAGCGATCGAGCGTTTCAGATCGTTCTGGAATTTTTCTTTCTTTCCGACAAGTCGCCGGTCAGACTCCCCATCCGGGTTTGGCGATCTTGTGCCCTTCTGAATCTCTTTCCACAACCTGCGCAACCGGTGCCTGTCCCGAATCAGGGCCGCACTGATATTTTCGCCGTTGAGATCCTCCGAATTCATAGCTAATTACGATACGCGCGGGATCATCAGAGTGGAAGGTGCCGTTTTCGTACACATTGGAGTTCAGGCCATTTGATCGATGAGCCTTCGACACGCGGTAGCAAAATAAGCCACCCTGGGGCACAGCAAAACGAGCTTGCGAGTTTGAGCGATGCCCCACGAATGCGGATACCGAGATGAGTATTGGTCGAGCCGGTATGCCCAACAATTCCATATTGTTCTGAGACCGAAATTGAGGTGGCCAACCTCATAGCTTGCGATCTCGGTTCGTCTCAAAAGTTTCAAACACATTGCTCGATCGCCCAACCTTCGGTGCTCAGGAACCTGGGGCGACTCACGACTCGCCGGGGCTCGCCGCGTTTGCCCCAGGCTGACTTGTCGTGCCCTTTCAGGGCGGCAGCGCGCCGATCTCAGCTAAGCGCCACCCGCCACCCGTCACCCGTCACCCGTCACCCGTCACCCGTCACCTGCCACTCGCAACTCGCAACTCGCAACTCGCAACTCGCAACTAAAAAAAACGGTGGCTCGCATCGCAAGCCACCGTAACGACAATTTCAATTCAATCGGGTTCGCGTTGTCAGAACCCTAACCCGACACCGCCTCCAAATCCGCGATACCCGTATCCAAAGCTACGACCGTAGCCGAACCCACGTCCCGGAAACCCGTTCCCAAATCCGACGCTTCCCCGATAAAACGATCCGCCGCGCGGCTGATAAACCGTTGGACTCCCGAACGTGCCGACACCGCCATAGCCGGCTCCGACATTCACCCCGCGACTTGAAAAATAAGTCGACCCGGAATACGTTCCGGCCAGGCCATCAACCTGGCCGGGCACTGGGGCCAATGCCCGACCGCCGTGATAAACGGCCTGGGCGCCACCGCCGTAAACTGGACCAGCCACGGCACTAACCGACGCCTGGTTACTACAGCCGCCTGCCATCGCGGACGTCGCGAAAAAAGTTGACATCATTCCGGCAGCAATCAAAACAAGCAAGTTCTTCATATTGGCTCCTCGCACCTGGGTGGATATTCAGTTTGCGTGGCTTCCGTGCAACAAATCCGCTTTGCGTTTGAAAAGAAGACGAGAGAGATAAGGGCGGATCGTCCGTGCTATCGAAACCTACCACCGCACGACTGCCGTGATGCCACGGCAGCAAGATTCCGCGCGATTAGCTTTCAATGCATTCACTGCATCACCGACGATCCGTCAACTTTACCCAGCCGGCGAAGTTTCGCATTCGGCAGTATTTAAGCACTCAGGTGCGTGTCACCAATCCATATTGACCGCCCCTCGCCAGCCAGGTAATTACTCACCTGCGCAGGTTCTCTCTGCGCACCCTGAACTTGATCAACTGACCAACTGCCGGAAAATTCGCTTGCGAATTCATTCGTACCTGCCGCAACTCATTCGCCCGCTATGCGGAGCCATGTTGATTGTTGCGCTTGCTGGAACCACGAATGAAACAAACGCACAACAGCGAGTCCGGTTCCCGTTTCCTCAATCCGTTAATCCCGGCGCATCGAGTTGGGCACCGTCATGGCAAGGGCCGCCACCGCCGGCCGGCGTTACACAGACGCAAATGCCACAGGTCCAACTGCCTCAGGCTCAACTTCCCCAAGCCCAGCTTCCGCAGCTGCCTCAAGGAGCCACCGCGTCGCCGTGGCAACCAGTCCCTGATGGATCGGGAACGATATCACCAACCATTCCCGGCCAAATCATCCAGACGGCTCCTCCCATTCCCGGCGCGGCCCCCTCAACCGCCACACCATGGACTGTCGTCCCGGGCAATGGCGAAGCCGTCCTTGGTCAACAGATACAACCATTCGATCCGTACAACGACCCCAACCCACCGACTGGAATTCCGGGCGTTCAACCGATCATTCCGCCGGCGGGAACCAACTTGCCAGCCTGGCCAAGCGGCCCCCAAGGTCCGCAAGGTCCGCAAACGGCTCCATTGGGTCAGGGCGCCAACTCGGCTCCGTACTTACCACCAGTCGGACAAGGGCCAGGTTACGTACCACCGCAGACTCAAAGTCCTTACTGGGAACCCGTCCCGGTCGCCCCCGTCTTTCCGCAAGGTTTCGATTGGCGTTCGCGATTGGGCACGGAGCGACTTTTTCAGGACACTGGTGCCCTCTACACTTACTTGCATGGTCAAGACGGCGACCAATTGCAAATGCACGAACTGGAATTGTTCACCAGTTTGATCTGGAAGAACTTTTTCGACAGCCCGCATAGTCTACGACTGACACCGGGCTTTGCGTTTCATTTTCTCGACGGCCCCGGCGTACCGTCCATGCCAGGCCCGCCACCTGTCGGTGGAAAAATCAACTTGCCGGGGCAACTGTACAGCGCGTACCTGAACGCACTCTGGCAACCACAACTGACTCCGCAGTTCGGACTGGATCTCAATCTGCGAGCCGGCGTTTACTCCGACTTTGACACCGTAACGTTCGACAGCATTCGATTCACGGGCCGGGCACTCGGCGTTGTTCAAATGACACCGAACAGCTCTTTCAAGTTGGGCGTCGAGTATTTTGACCGACTGGACGTCAAGCTGTTGCCTGCCGGTGGATTCTTCTGGGCACCGGATGAGCAGACCCGCATCGATCTTTACTTCCCGCGACCAAGGATCTCACGATACTGGACCACGTGGGGAAACAACGAAATTTGGTGGCATATCGGAGGCGAGTACGGAGGCGGTTCCTGGACGATCGACCGCATTCGGGCGCCAAACATGGGAGCCACCGATCAGGTGGACATCAACGATATTCGCGTGTTCGCCGGCGTGGACTGGAATCGACTGGACCGAATCGACGGTATCCTCGAAGTCGGTTACGTGTTTGAACGCGAAGTCGTCGTCAGAAACCATCCGCTCGAGAGCCTGGAACTGGATGACACATTCATGATCCGACTGGGCGTCAAGTTCTAGATTTCGTCCCATCTGATCTACCGTTCTGGATGGAACATTGCCGTTTCACGGCATCTTTTCGGATAGGGAAAGCGGGCGATCCATTCTCAGCGGCGTTTTTCAGCGGAGTTGTCCTACCCGCTGCTCGACGTCACAATCCTTCTCGCATCACAATGCGGAATCGCTACAATCTTGGGAGCCTGTCAATATCTGACAATTAAAAGCCCGTTGAAACCGAACCATCGGAGTCCTTATGTTTCGCCGCATCATTCTTCCCATTCAAATCGTAGTTCTCCTCGCAACCTGGGTGTCGGCTCAATCCGCGCCTGTCAAACTTGAATGGAAGTTCACCGCGGGTGAGAAGTATGCCGTAACGATGATTCAGAATATTTCCCAGTCGGTAACGATTCATGATACGCCGATGAAAACTTCGAACTCCACGACGACTTATATGACGTGGAATGTCAACAAGATCCTCGATGACGGTTCGGCAGACATGGCATGCACCATTGACCGCATGGAAATGTCAGTCGACATTCCCAATCAGGGCAAGATCGAGGTCGACACAGACAAGCCCGGCAACAATGAAGGACTTGGCAAACAGTTTGAAGAGATGTTTGCGCCGATGATCAACAAGAGCATGAAACAGGTGATGAGCACGTCGGGAAAAATTTCCGACGTTGAAATTCCCGAAAACATGTTCGGCGGGATGGCTGCCAACCCCATGATGGCCCAGATGATGAACCCCAAGCAGATGGGGGACATGGTCACAAAGTCGTCGCCCGTCTTTCCGACAAAAGCACTTGCGGTAGGAGACAGCTGGGAACAGGAAAGCACTTCCGATACGCCAGTCGGCAAGATGCACATGAAAAGCAAGTACACTTACAGCGGCCCCTCCAAGTCGGAAGGCAAGGACGTTCATCAGGTAGACGTAAAGTCTGAGATGCAGTTCGAAGCCAATGAAGGCTCACCGATCCAGGTAACCGTCACCGATCAGGATATTACTGGTTCGCTGTTCTTCGACGTCAAATCAGGGAAGTTGCACAGCAACGTCATGGAGCAAAAGATGCTGATGACGGTCAAGGCTGGCCCGCAGGAAATGAAGCAGGAGATGACCCAATCTCTAACCGGATCGTTTCAGCGAAAGTAAACGACCTCGTTTCAACGGTCTCCAACCCAGACAAAAAGCAAGCCACCATTCCTTGGTGGCTTGCTTTGTTTCGTTTGTCACAATCTCAACGCAACATTTCGAAGCGATTCAAAACCAGGTCGCGAATACGCTGCCCGGTCACCTGACTGAATCCCCACATAGCGAGTAACAGCACGACGAGCCATGGCAACAACGCAAACAGGATCACAAGCAGGTTCGCAACGAAGGTCCCCATGGTGCTGATCGACCCAGACAATGCCAGCCACAGGCGCGAAGCCAACGTTGGCGCGGCGGGCGGCAGATATTCCTGCTCCTCACGACAGTGAATTGATATCGTTGCCAAACTGGTACGTTCTCCCAGGTACCGAAGTCGTCCTTCCATCCGCTCAATTTCTTCACGAACTCGTGACAGCTCCCGTTCGATCTCGAGGATTTCGCTGAGTTTCCCTGACCGCTTCTCGAGGATCCCCAGTACACGAACCTCCAGTGCTTTCTTGTTCTTGATACGGGCTTCGATGTCAACAAACTCTTCCGTGACGTCCTGAGCATTTTCGGTACGTGATTCTGCAAAGCCAATCGACTCGACTCCGGTCATGAACGAAGCGTACTGCGCTACGGGAATTCGGACGACCCAATCACCACTCTGGCTGTTGTTGTAGCGACGATTGGTTTTGTTGCTCGCGACAAAGCCACCATTGGCATTCACCAAAGCCGAAAGATCACTTTCAAATTGACTGTATTCGTCCACAACCATGCGGACGTCGGTGTTGTAAATGATCTTCCGACTGAGCGCGATGGCGTTGGCATTCGAATTGATGTTCGAGTCGGCCTTCGTCATTTTTGCGGCGACGACACCGGCGTCCCGGTTTTCGCCAAAGGCTGCCGGCTCACTTTCTGCCTGCCCAACCTTGGTCGCTTGCCTGGCACAACCAACCAGTGCGAAGACCACGCATCCAAAGAACACACTGCAAAATCCGAATCGCATGACATACTCCCCAGGTTAAATGACAAGACTGACCCGCATGTACCACTACGAGCCACTATGCCGTTTTGGTTGGCGAATGTGAGGAAATTTCAAAGAATTTGAAACGATTTGCGAACAGTCGCGGTAACTGGATTTGAGTACAACCCAGAGCGGCTCGGACGGCGTCGCATAAGTCACATCGGCGCAAACTTCGAAATTTGAAGTTCCTTGTTCCGTGATCGATATTCGAAGAGCAAATTGGAAGTGAACTGCGATTGCGGTCCGAACGGCGGGCCCTCCCCGTCGCTGAGGCTCCGACCCTCCCACTCGACAAGCGGTATGACTGACTCGTTCCTCGCCAGCCACCGCGTTGCCGGAGGAGGGTGGCTGGAAGAGGGTTGTCAGGCGAGTTTGGAGTTGTCAGGCGACGTCGTCGCATAAGGTCGCATCGGCGCAAACTTCGAAATTGGGAGTTCCTTGTTCCGTGATCGATATTCGAAGAGCAAATTGGAAGTGGACTGCGATTGCGGTTCGAACGGCGGGCCCTCCCCGTCGCTGAGGCTCCGACCCTCCCACTCGACAAGCGGTATGACTGACTCGTTCCTCGCCAGCCACCGCGTTGCCGGAAGAGGGTTGCTTAGGGCCGAGCGGCTGCAATAAATCTGGCGTGAGCACAAATGCCACTCAACATTGAATCTACAACACCGCAGCCTCCCGACCGCGCACGTTGGAGTACAGGCTTTAGCCTGCCGTCGCTGGTGGATGCCGCTTTGGCAGAATGTGGTGACTGCCGAAACAGAGACTGGGTACGCGGCAGCGCGAGTTGAGCTCGCTGGAGAAATGAAAAATAGAAAATGAAAAGTGAAAAATGAAAAGTGAAAAATGATAAGTGAAGATGTGGAAGGTGCGCGGTCGCAGGCCAATGCCTGTCCTCCAACGGGCGCGAAGTAATTCCTCGCGCCCTTTGTGTTTGCCAACTGCCTATGCGTTCTGAATCGCACGCTGGA
>CALHZT010000107.1 GCA_938040995.1 uncultured Pirellulaceae bacterium
TCGACCGCCGGTCAACCGAGCCCGGACCTCAAACTCTTTGGGTCGGACTTCAACGAGCACACGATCTGTCCACCGCGTGGAAGGCTTTCGGACCAGATTCCTGATTTTTTTTGAGCTGTGACTTGTGTGGTACGATGAGCCGCTTGCGGGAGGGTCGGAGCCCAAGCGACGGGGAGGGCGGAGCGACGATTGCGTTTTCCTTTGCTACAGTCTTGCCAACCGAAAAAAACTGATGGCCGCCAAGCGCTACTCTGCTGTCTCTGCCAAAAAAGCGTCCGGCGCAACGTACACTCCCGTCGAACTCGCCTCGTTCGTCGCCGATCAGATGGTAAAAACCATCACAAGTCTTGATCCCGGTTTTAAGAAGCGTAAAAAGCTGCGCATTCTCGATCCAGCCGTCGGGGATGGGCAACTACTCGATTCGATGGTGACGCGACTACGCGACGAGTTACCTCGCAGCGCATCGCTGGAGGTGGTTGGTTTCGATCTGGATGACCGAGCCCTGCGAAAAGCACGGCGACGACTTTCGCGGCTGGGAGCACAGACGACGGTGGCCATCCGCAAAGGCGACTTTTTGTTGAAAGCAAATGGCCGCACGAAGTCCGAACAACTCTTCGATCTCGTCATCGCCAATCCACCCTACGTACGAACTCAAGTCATGGGGGCGGCGGAGTCCCGCGAACTGGCGAAGCGATTCGGTCTGAATGGTCGAGTCGATTTGTATCACGCATTCGTGCTGGCAATCGCCAAGTCGCTGCGGCCTGATGCAGTCGCCGGAATTATCGTGTCGAACCGTTTCATGAGTACCAAATCGGGGAAGGGTGTTCGCGAGGCGTTTGCCAATGAGTACCGCGTTCAACACGTATGGGATTTTGGCGATACGAAGCTGTTCGATGCAGCTGTTCTCCCAGCCGTCATTGTCGCTACGGGTTCGCAACTGCCAGGTAAATCGGCTGGCACCGCGAACGGAAACAGAAACAAAAGTGTTCGATTTTCATCCGTGTACGAGACGTCGGGGTCAGCAACCAACATCGCCAGGCCGCGGACTGCAAAAAGTGTTGTCGCGGCAGTGGCTCGCCGTTCCACTGCCAGCAGCAGCTGCGTACGAATTGATGACGGACGAGAACTGACTGTGCAGCATGGGCGACTGGACGCGGGCGAAGATTCGACGCAAGTTTGGCGATTGGCGACGCGGGAAAGCAATCAATGGCTGGCGACGGTTCGCAAACATACGTGGAAACGGTTTGGCGATATCGGTGCGATTCGAGTCGGCGTGAAGACGTGCGCCGACAAGGTCTTCATCCGCGACGACTGGGACTCGCTCGGGAAACAACAGCGCCCTGAACTGCTAAAACGGTTGACGACTCATCATCTAGCCAGACCGTTTCGCGCGAAAGCACCTGGCAGCGGCAAGAAGGCGAAACAGATTCTCTATCCTCACCGCGCGACGTCCAAACGCAATGGAGAGAGAAACGGCGCGACGAGCCAACTTTCCATTGATCTCGACAAGTATCCGAATTCAAAAGCGTACTTGCTTTCACACGCGAAAACCCTGAAGTCCCGAAAGTATGTCACGAATGCCGGGCGACAGTGGTATGAGATCTGGGTGCCGCAAGATCCAGCCCAGTGGAAAAAAACCAAGCTTGTGTTTCGTGACATTGCGGCCGAACCTTGCTTCTGGATCGACAAGACGGGTTCGGTCATCAACGGCGATTGTTACTGGATGACTTGTGACGATTCGAAGCTCGAAAACCTCTTGTGGCTGGCTGCTGCCGTTGGCAACTCGACTTTTATCGAACAGTTTTACGACCATCGATTCCACAACAAACTCTACGCGGGCCGGCGCAGGTTTCTGACCCAGTACGTGCGAGAGTTCCCGTTGCCCAAACCGTCATTGAAACGGTCGCAACAAATCATCGCAATTGCGAAGTCGATTCACGCCGCCCCCGATCACAAAGAAGCACCAGCCAAAATTGAAAAAGTGAACCGGCTCGTCTGGCAGTCATTCGGCCTTGGAAACGAAGTCACCGTCAACAACCCACGGCAACGTTCCGGGTAAACCACTGGGATTGATTGCCAAAAGGGCATCCTCGTGAGCGGTTTCGGCGCTAGCCGCCGGTGGGTTCGCAGATTGAAACGAAAAATTGGATCGCAAAGTACAGATGCGGGGCCCACCGGCGGCTAAGCGCCGTGCCGCTCACAATTATTCTGCGCCCGCAAACCTAACCGTAGGGCTTGTCTCATAGTTACGTTACAAGCGATACAACAAAACCGGACGCTAACGCGTGGCGGCTGATGGGAACACGACGATTTCTAACGCCAATCAGCCGCCACGCGTTAGCGTCCGGTTCAGCATGAAGTGACAGAGCACTAGCCTGCCTGGAAACGTTTCGGGCGTGGCTTCACCGCGTCTCGTCAAAGAAACCTTTCGGCAGCGCTATCTGATTCTTTCGATTCACCACCTTGCCCTGAAACTGGGGAAACCTGCCAAAGAAATCTTTGCCAGTCGTCAAGACAACATGCTTAATCCGCACCGTGCTTCCATCCGTGTCCGCAAAGAACACCGCATAGCGCACATCACGATGCAGAATCCTGCGGCTGCCAACCAGGGGCGCGTCGAGCGGTGAGTCACTATCCGGTCGAACCAGTCCAAGGTCAATCGTCGGCGAGGTTTGCAGCTTGACCTCCAGCAACTGGTGACGCACATCCGGATACCTGCCGTCGTCGTGATACTTGTCAAATCCCAACGCCTTACAAACCATCGCGTGAACTTTCGCGCCACGATTGCGCTCTTCGTCGGCTCCGACATCAGGAAACGTTTGCTCGATCAGCGGCCCGGTCAGATTGTAGATCTTTTCAATCGACAACAACTTGTTGGCCTCGGGTTCGCTCGATGGCGAATCGACCTTTGACAGATCGGCATCGTCATTGATCAACGGTCGAACGTTTTCCGTGTCGTCATCCGAAACAAGTTCACACTGCGCGACGTCGCCCCGCGCCTGATACTTCTTTGTCAACGTGTTTGTCGAATCCAGCCTGGCGAGATCAGAACCAGTAATCACACGCACCGCAATGATCAGATCATCATCGGACACACCGACAATGACGTATCGCCGATTAGCCGCCAGGTCCTCGTTCCAGATCTGCAAGTTCAGCGACTTTTGTACGTAGACATCAAACTGCTGACCAGGAAAACGCGGCTGCGTTCGCCTGAAACTTTCCGGAACCGGATACCCGAGGGCGCGACAGATTTTCTGTTTCACCACTTTCGAGCGAGTCCGCAAAGGCAAGCCGACCAAAGATTCGCCACCCAGCGACTGATTCAGAATCCGCTCCAGCTTCGCTGCCGGGATTCGAAGCTCCGAACCAACGGGAAGTTCGTCGTAGATCGACTTACCCGAAGCTTTGATCTCTCGAACAAATTGCTGCAAATCCGAATTGGGATCTGGCTTTGCGCCGGGAATCTGATTTTGCATCGTGCCCCAATCTCACAGCCAGGATCGACTCGTTTTGGCGGTTATTCAAGCCTGAGGGTACCACTTAATCTTCCTTTGCTGTTCGCAGGGTGACTGCAGGGAAAAAGCCACCACCAGTTGGCAGAAAATGCGGGAAAATCCGCCGGTTGTCGGTCGAAACGGACTTCATACAATAGTTTCAAACAGTTGTTTAAACTCGGGCATTCCATGGCAAGCGATACCGTAAAGCACCAGATTCTGACGGCGGCCGGGTCGGTCTTTGCCGACCACGGGTTCAAGTCGGCGACGGTGCGGGAAATCTGCAAATCCGCATCCGTGAACGTTGCGGCCGTCAACTACTACTTCGGCGACAAGCAGCAGCTCTACCTCGAGACCGTTCGGTTGGCTCATCGATTGAAAACCGAGCGGCTGCCCATGCCAAAGTGGCCAGACAGCGTCTCGCCAAAAGAGCAACTTCATCAATATGTACACGTGATGTTACAACGCATGCTCGGCGAACAGGACCTGTGGCAAACGCGACTGATGATGCGGGAGGTCATGCGTCCGACCGACGCCTGCCGATCGCTGGTCGAAGACTATTTCCGCCCGCAGTTTGAACGACTGCTGAAGATCGTTGATCAACTGGTTCCGAATCCGGTTAGTGAGGAAAAGTCGCATCAACTTGCGTTCAGCGTGATCGGCCAGTGCTTCTTCTATCTGGCAGCGAGGGACACCGTCCCGATGATGATCACCGAAGAAGAAATGAAAACACATTTTGCGATCGACGAGTTGGCGAATCACATTGCCAATTTTGCATTCGCAGCCATCTCAAGTTCAGGCATTGGCGGAGATGAGTCCGGCTCGTCAAGACAAAATAACCGACAGCAAAGTAATACGGCGAAGGCCAAGAACGTTCCATGAGCAAGTTGATTGTCAAAATCATTTTTGGATTTGTGCTGCCGCTGGTGATTCTCGCAGGCGGTTTCGCGGTCTTGAAGGCCGCCGGGCAATTCAAACGTGAACCGAAGAAGGAAGTCAAGGAAAAGTCGGTACCGCGCGTCGATGTAGCGGCCATGGAGGCATACAACGATGGCCTTTCGATTGACGTGGATGGAATCGTCGTTCCGTTTCGTGAAGTCACGATTACGAGCGAAATCGCCGGTCGCATCAAGTACAAAGCCGACAATTGTCGACCCGGCAACTATGTCAAAGCCGGGACGCTACTTTTCGAGATCGACCCTGTCGATTTTGATCTCGAAGTCCAACGACTGGACAAAGAAGTTCGACAGGCCGAGATCGAAGTCCACAGTATTGACGTGCAGATCGAGAACACGCGATCGCTCATGGGTCTGGCCAGGCAGGAAATCCAGCTCAAGCAGAACGAAGTCCAGCGATTGCAGGGCCTGGTCGCAGAGAACATCGTGACTGATACGGCGCTGGACACAGCGAAAAGTGGCGAACTGACGTCAAAGAACTCGATGGAAACGCTGATAAATCAGGCTCGCACCCTGGTGACTCAACGCGCCTCTCGTCGAGCCGCCATGGATCTGGCTTCCACCGCACTGGAAAAAGCCCAAATCAATCTCGCACGCACCAAGATCCTCGCACCGATCGACGGCGTGATCGTCACGGACATGATGGAAGAAGACGCCTTCGTCCAGACAGGCACTGCACTTGCCAGCGTGGAAGACACCTCCGCCGTTGAGGTCCAGTGCGATCTGAAAATGGAACAGCTCTACATGCTCTGGGCCCAGGAAGGGGCACCGGAAACGCAGGATGGGAATGACGGGCTCAGCTACAAACTGCCAAACACTCCGGCAAAAGTCACCTACAAAGTCGCCGGTCGCGAATTCGTCTGGCAAGGGAAGCTTGCCCGCTACGATGGCATCGGACTCAGCGAGAACCGAACCGTTCCCTGCCGGGTGCTGGTCGAGAATCCTCGCGAGGCAACCGCCATGTCGACTGACAGCTCGGCAAGTAACATTGTTCCACCTGCGTTGATGCGAAACATGTTCGTCACGATTTCGCTGCAACTCGATCCGATGGCTCCCTTTGTCAAGATTCCTGTCGAGGCGTTAAAACCAGGCAATCGAATCTGGCGACTTGATGGTAACCGGCTCGATATTCAAAACGTGCGAGTCGCGAAAATGATGGATGATGTGGTTCTTCTCGAACCAGGCGATGCCTACGCGGTTGGCGACATGGTGGTGACGACTCCACTTCCGGCTCCAGCAAGCGGACTGGAAATTCGTCGCAGCGACCAACCCGATCCACCCGACGATGACGAGGGCGAGATGCAGGAACCAGACAACGGCAGCGACGCGAGCGAAGGCAGTGGCACGATGGAAGGATCGGACGCATGAGAGGCATCGTAAAATGGGCCGTCAAAAACACTCCGGCCATGAACACAATCATGGTCGGCATTCTTTTGCTGGGTGCCGTCTGCATGGGGACGATGAAGCGCGAAGTCTTTCCCCAGTTCGCGCTGGAAATCATCATCGTCACGGTTCCCTATCCAGGTGCCAGCCCTGAAGAGGTCGAAGAAGGCATCTGTCAGAAGATCGAAGAAGCCGTCCGATCGATCGACGGACTCAAAAAACAGACAAGTGTTGCCCAGGAAGGCGCCGGCTTCTGCATTCTCGAACTGGAAACGTACGTCGATGTGCAAAAGACGCTGAACGATGTCCGCAGTGAGATCGACCGAATCCCGAGCTTTCCCGAACTGGCGGAAGATCCCGAGGTCGAACAGATCACCTTTCGTGATCCCGCGATCCGGGTGGGAGTCATCGGGCCCGACCGGACGGACCTGCAGTCCGAGCTCGAACTTCGCGACGTCACTGAGATCGTACG
>CALHZT010000108.1 GCA_938040995.1 uncultured Pirellulaceae bacterium
GGGGCGTCGCTCAAACTCGCAGGCTCGTTTTTGCTTTGCCCCAGGCTGGCTTGTTTTGCCACTTCGTGGCGAAGCCACATCCGTCAATTGGATCTTTGACTCTTCTGCTGATAGCCACGACGGACTGAATAGAAGCCATGCTGCGATTTTGCAGCTACGACAATCCGCAAAACGCTGAAGTGCTTCTCTTCCGACGAACGTCGGTACTACAAACCAGTCTGACGCTGTCCATCTAGCTTTTTGCCGCGATGTGAGAAGGCCGTGCCTCTATCGCCACTCCCTACGGAAAGACCGTTTTCATCAAGTTCTGGGAACCGATTGGTTTGGTTGAAACAAACGTTTCGCCAGCGGCGAATCCGGCTGCGAGGCCGGTGCTTTCGGCGACGGAGCGGACACGGTCAAACACATATGCTTTTTCAGCCGGGAATTGTGTCTGATAACATTTGATGCTCTGAAGCTTATTCGACAAAGTGTCTGAAATGTCGACTACGAATGAGTTTTCCATTCCGGTCTGTGGTTCGAAGGCCAACCGGAAATAGAGATGCGATTCAATCTTGTGGACCGGCAAGTCTTCAAAATGTTGTGGCCACTTGGACAGTCGCGAATAAAAGATCGCTGCGTCTGTGATCTGCATGGCTTGCCAGTGATCCGGCGATGCCATTGGCGTCTTGCCACCGAATCCAATAACGATTCTCGGCCGGTACTTTCGGAACTCTATCGCCAGAGCACAACGGGCTTCAAAATTATCAAACAGTCGCCGGTTGGGCAGGTCCAGGATGACTCGCTTCTGAATGCCGAGGACTTCGGCGGCTTTTTCGGCTTCGGCAAGGCGAATCGAGGGATCCGGGCACCCGGGAGTCGGCTCGCCGTTCGTCAAGTCTACGATGCCAACGGAGTATCCCTGCTCGACAAGCTTCGCGAGCGTTCCGCCGCAGGCGATCTCGATATCATCGGGGTGAGCACCGACCGCCACGATGTCCAGTTGTGGGTATTCCATTGATTCTCAAACAGAAGATTCGTTTGCCAGTGTAATGGTAACCGTTCACGGATATTGACATTTCCTCAGGTTCGAGAGGGTCAGGCACAAATTTTCGGCGTTTGTCCGCAAAGCGAAATAATTCAGTCTGCCGCCGAAAAATTGAGCCAGACCCTTGCCCGCGTGAACGGTTACGTGCCGTTGGGGGCCTTAAGGCACGAGCTATTGGAGGTTAGCCGAAAAACGCGCATGGAAGAAGGCGCCATCCTGCGGAGCCTCGCAATGCGTCACTGCAAGTCTCATGGAACTTCAGCACTCGCGCTCATCGTGCCGCTGTCCTGCGCGGTTATATCATTCTCGGTGGATGTTCGGTAATGCTCGGCGACTGGTGCCAGTGCGGCAGCTACGGTTGTGTGCCCCAGTTCCGTAAAGTGCAAATTGCGAGACTGATAAGGCCGCTGACCGGCGACTGCTTTCAATGCCGGACGAAGATCGAGCGTTTCGAAATTAAATTCCCGTGCGACGCTTTCTGCGAGTCGTTGTGGCTGGTCATAGTCAAAGACCTCCATGGAATCGAATTCGATCGACGGCCGCAGATACTCAAGATGTTTCTTGTCCATGACCTGAATCGGAGCCGGGATCATGGCAATGACGACTGGTATCTTCAAGTCGCTTGTGACATCAGCGATCTTTTCAAAGTTCTTTCGGATTAGCTGTTGGCCTTCTGCCATCTCGGCGGCTCGCGACCTTTCGAACATGTCGCATTGGGCAAAGAACCGCGTGTGCGGCGAAGGCTTGCGAAAGAGGTCTTCGTACAGGTTATCAAGTCCGCTGCGGAATCGGCGAAACACATGTCGCCCGGTCGCGTATCCCAGGATTCCGTTTCTATCCGGTTTTTCAAAGCCGATCATCGAGCAAAACTCATCGGCGTCTGCAAACACGTCCACAAAGTCGTTGGTAAAGAAGCCGATGACGATGAGGTCTGGTTTCAACTTTGGTGCGTATTCCTGAACCAGCCACTGGTACTGGTTGGGGCCGTAACCAGTGATCCCAAAATTGATAATCTCGGTGCGTGGTGACTGATCAGGATCAGATGCGGAGTTGGTTGCGTTGAGTTTGCGTTCGAGCTCCCTTGGCCATGCGTTGGAAGTATCAACGCCTTCGGCACTGGTGAACGCGTCGCCGAGAGTCATGACCCGAAAGGTATTCGGTTGCTTTGCGATTTCAAACTCGGGGCCAGGGAAGCCGTGCGAATTCGACTGCACCATGTAATCGTAGGACTCCCAACGCAATCGGGTTTTCTTCGACGGTTTTAGGCGGAATCCAAGCGCATGATCCGGTTGCAGCGATGGGCGCTCTCCCCATCCGAAATCGGGAACGTCTTGTGGGTCATGTTTACGGAGCGAAAGTTCAAGCGGCAACAGGCATCCGATCGCCAGTCCGGCGATGGCAGTCGCGTAAAGAACGGTCCGGGTATGCCCCCAGCGATCGAAGCAGATTTTAACAGTCGTTCCGGCCTGATGAGCGCACCATTCAAGCAGTAGCGCCAGAACGATCGTCACAGCGAATGCCGAGCCAGTCCACGCGAGCTGCGAAGGTCCAAAGTTTTCGCCACTTTGGCCCCTGAGAAGGAGGTAAACAACTGGCTGGTGAACAAGGAATATTGAAAGTGTATGCCGGGACAGCCATTCGATGACTGGCGTAACGCCAGCCTTGAACCACGCCGAACTCGCCATGCGTGAAGCGGAGAAATTGTACGAGATAACAAATCCGCAAATGCCAAAGAGTGTATGAACAAAAATGCAACCGACGACTGAGACCGACAGGTAGTAGCTGACGGCCATGGCGACGATGCTTGCGACGACCAACCACCAGTGTTGGAAGCGTTGGCAAACGTGGTCTTCCGATTCCTCAAACGCGAAGGCGAGCCAGATGCCGAAAACGAATTCGGGCAATCGAGTTACAAAGATCGCACCAAAACTCCAGGGTTGGAGGTAATCCTCAAAGAAATAGAACCCAAGTCCCCGGATCGCCAACGCGATGACAATGAGGAGTGACGCGTTGCGACCTGGCTGCGACGCGATCCAGCGGTAAAGGAAGGGAAACACGAGGTATAGCTGCAAGAGTAGCGGGATGAACCACCACGCTGGTATGCCATAGAAAAGTTGACGGGCCGTCAGGCGAATGCCCATCAGACTGAAGTAAAACTCGGGATCGGCAAGTGAGACTCGAAACCCGATGGCTGCAACGGGCGCAAGCAACAGCAGGTGAGCCATCCACCACAACGGCAGGATTCGCGACAGCCGCTTGCGAAGGAAGCTGCCAAACTGTAACTGCGGCTTGTCGCCATGGCGTACGTTGCGCGAACGAAATACAGACCAGGTCACACCGAACCCGGATGCAACCAGAAAGAAAGAGACCGAGAGATTGCCGGACCAGCCAACGGTGCGGAACCCGTTGGCGATGGCATCCCATGCTGAACGGATCGGCATCATCTGCAGCCAACGAGTCCGTTCCGCGAATGATGACCATTCCATCGTTGGGTGACCCAGGAGCGCCGGGCCAAAAAGCTCCTCCGCGGCGTGGGTCATGAATATCCAGAGAATTCCAACAGCCTTGAGGCTGTCTAACCACAGCATGCGGCGGCTTGGAGATGGCTGAGGTGGCATGACGATCGGGCGGAATGCTGTCGCTGGAGAAACAGTTAAGTAACCTCGATAATAGCCAGAAATCTACCTCGCAAGGGAGCCAAAATTCGGAACCGAAAATGTTTTTCAGTGTTCTCGATTTTCGTTGAACGGGCGGCCGGGCAGGCTGGAACGGATCGATGACTACGCGGCTTTCTTCTTGCGCTGCTTTTTCTTTTGCGGTTGCTTGCGGAAGATTGGAAACAGCTCAGAATCAGTGCGACCCGTCACCAGGATTTCTTCGATCTGCCTGACGACCGCCGGGTGGTCGGAAGCCACATTGTTCGACTCGGAAGGATCGGTCTCGAGGTCATAAAGTTCCAGTTCACGGTTGCCGCGGGAAATGTTGGCTCGAACGGCTTTCCACTTGCCCATCCGTACGGCTTGCTGACCCTTATACGACGGGAATTCCCAAAAAAGGTACTCGTGTTTGGGCTGGTCCCCGTTACCTGTAAGGGTGGGGAGCAGGCTTAGCCCATCCGTGTCCTCGGGAATGTCCGCACCTGTCGCGTCGCTAATGGTTGCCAACAAATCCCAGAATGCGCTGATGTGATCAGTCGCAATTCCCGTTTTCGTATGGCCCTTCCAACGCACAACCATGGGGACTCGAATTCCGCCTTCGTAAACCGATCCTTTGAGTCCCCGAAATTCTCCAGCGGACTCGAAAAAGTCGGAATCAGATCCGCCCAGCCGGTTGTACGTTGGGCCGTTGTCGCTGGTGAAGATGATCAGCGTATCTTCCGCGAGGCCGAGTTCGTCGATCAACGATGTGATTTCGCCGATGCCTTTGTCCATATGAGTCACCATGGCGGCATAGCCGGCTCGCGGAGTCGGGTGCTTCAAATAGCCGTGATGTTCGTGGTCCTGTTCAGGAATAACCGACGTATACGCATCGACGGATTTCTGCGGAGCCTGAATGCTCAGGTGCGGAATAATGAACGGCATGTAAAGAAAGAACGGTTTGTCCTTGTTGTCTCGAACAAACTGCAGGCCTTCCTTGATCAGTTGATCCTGCGAGTAGGTATCGCCATGAAGTGTGCGATCGTTACCTGGTTGGGGTTCTTTGGTCGCATTGCGCCACAGGAATTTCGGATAGTGATTGTGCGCGTGTCGCTGGCAATTGAATCCATAGAACAGGTCAAAGCCCTGCTTGTTCGGATCGCCAGTCGTTCCAAAATGGCCCAATCCCCATTTTCCCTTCCCGCCGGTCGCGTAACCTTTCGATTTGAGCAACTCGGCAATGGTGACTTCTTCATCCGGAATTGGATTTTGGCCGGGGAATTCCCATCCGTACTTTTCCTTGAGATGTTGAAGATGCTTTGGGTCACCGTTATCGCGTATGTACGCGTGGCCGGTGTGCTTGCCGGTCATCAGCGTGCACCGCGACGGCGCGCATACCGGACTGCCAGAATAAAAGTTGGTGAATCGGACGCCGTTCGCCGCAAGTTGGTCAATGGCTGGAGTCTTAATCCACTTTTGTCCGTAGCAGCCGACTTCTCCATAGCCGAGATCATCCGCGACCAGCAACACGATGTTGGGCGGCCTTGAATCGTCGCAAGTCGCCGTTCTGCAGGCGATGCTTGATACAAGGATCGAAATCGTGAAGAGCACCATTCGCAAATGTCGTGATCGCATTTTTTACCAATTCGTTAAGTGCGCGGTCTGAGCATTCCACGTTACGGGATTGCGGCGCGAATACCAAACGCGCATAAAAAAACCAAAGCCGCCGGAAGCGACTTTGGTTCGATGATTTTTGGCTGAGCGTGAAGCTTAAGCCTGGAAAGAGCTTCCGCATCCACACGACTTGACCGCGTTCGGGTTATCGAACGTGAAGCCGCGCTTCTCAAGACCGTCGAAGAAATCGAGAGTCGTACCGTCGAGGTACAAAGCGCTCTTTCGGTCGACGACGACTTTGACGCCGTGCATCTCGTACGAGCTGTCGGCCGTTTCGTCGTACGATTCGTCGAATTTGAGTGCGTATGAAAATCCGCTACATCCGCCACCCTTCACGCCGACTCGAAGGACGGTCGTTTCGGAAAACTTCTGCTCGGTCATGATGCGCTTGACTTCTTCAGCGGCTCGTTCGGTTAACGTAAGTGCCATTCGAACGCGTCTCCATTCAGTGTATTTGTGATCTAAAGCGGTGATCGTAACTCCGGGAAATGGCTGCTGGTCGCAGGCTACCGGATACACCTACATTATACGATTCGGTTTGCCGGGAAAAGCGAGTTTATCGCGATTGCCCGGAATCCTGTTATTTCGACTGAGAAAGGGCGAAAGGTACACTTTCGCCCGTCCCGTCACCTCTACTGACGTCATGAACGCACAATTCTTACCCGACTGCCCGCCACATGGACTATCTGGATAAACCGGAGAAATCGACCGGTTCTAACACTATGGAGCAGCTGCCAAACTTGCCCGATCGTCCAGCCGACTCGCACAAAGGCGATTTCGGGAGAATCATCGTCGTGGCAGGTTCACGCGGGATGAGTGGTGCCGCGGTTTTGACAGGCATGGCAGCTCTGCACACGGGAGCCGGTTTGGTAACCGTTGCGACGCCGAAGAGTGTTGCGCCGATCGTTGCCGCCGGCCATCCTGCGTTGATGACAGTCTGGCTGGACGAGGATGAAGCCGGCGGGATCAGCCGCGATGGGCACAATCAGCTGAAGAAATTCATCGGCGCCACAGAAAAGCGAAATTGCGTGTTGGCCATCGGCCCGGGGCTTGGCCGTTCACCAGCGATTTGCGAGCTGGTATTCGATTTGCTCCAGTCGCTGGATCTGCCGGCAGTCGTCGATGCCGATGCACTCAACGCTCTTTCTTCAGACATCGGCAAGTTCGAACGTCGAAGTGGTGCGGCAACCGTTCTTACGCCTCACGTCGGTGAGTTCGCCCGCTTGTCGGGCCGGACCGTAGAGGACATTCATGCTGATCGGGAAAAAGTCGCCGTTGAGTTCGCGAATCAAATGCCGCCAGATACGACGGTGCTTCTCAAGGGTGCAAAGACGATCGTTACGGATGGAGAGCAGTTGGCAATGAACAGGACCGGCAACAGCGGGATGGCAACGGCGGGTAGTGGCGACGTGTTGACGGGGGTGATCGCGTCGCTCATTGGCCAGGGGATGAGTGCTTTTCCGGCGGCGCAGCTGGGTGCGCATTTGCATGGTGTTGCTGGCGACTTGGCCGCGAAGGAATTTGGTACGAGATACGTAACTGCGGTTGAGATTGTGAAATCGTTAGGGTCAGCGATAAAGGACGCGAGTAGTTCGACAAGCAGTTGGTAGCACCGCCTTTAAGCGGATGAGAGTTGAGTTCACACGTAGTGGATCTTGTTAAAGATCCCTCAGTCGTCCGCGAAAAACGATGTTGCTGCAAGGATCTTTAACAAGATCCACTACGAACAATCGCTATCTATCCAGAAAATGCTCTCAATTTCGCGACCGTTGTTGCTACCGTTTCGATCGCAAACTCGATATCGTCTTGCGTGTTGAAGCGACCCAAACCGAATCGCAAACTGCTCCGCGTGTTATCTTCTGACAGGCCTATCGCCCGCAACACGTGGCTTGGTTCCGGATTCGCCGAAGTGCACGCACTTCCGCTCGAAACCGCCAGTCCTTTCATGTTCATCATGAGGGCTTCGCCATCCACATCCTCAAAGCACACATTGAGATTGTTTACCAATCGCAATTTCGGATCGTTCAGTCGCGGGCCGTTCAGCCTGACCTTGGCGATGCGTTCACTCAAACCGTCATGCAGTAATTTTCGGAGATCGCGCAACCGATCCGATTCCGATTCCATCTCGGCAAGGCAAAGTTCGAGCGCTTTGCCGAATCCAACAATGCCCGGCACATTCAGCGTGCCGCTTCGCATTGCCCGTTCCTGACCTCCGCCATCAGCGAGTGCCGCGATTCTGACTTGAGGGCTGCGACGTCTTACGAATAACGCGCCGACTCCTTTGGGACCGTACATCTTATGAGCCGAAAAGCTCATGAGATCGACGTTCAACTGCTCCACATCTACAGGGATTTTTCCGACAGCTTGGGTCGCATCCGTGTGCAGCAACACGCCACGCTCTTTGCAGAGTTCGCCAATTTCTGCGAGCGACTGGATGACTCCGATTTCATTGTTCGCCAGCATCACGGAAACCAGAAACGTATCGTCCGTGATCGCGTCGGCGACTTGTTGAACATCAACAAGGCCGGCTTCGTCCGATTGATGGTCTTTCGGATCCAACAGGCTCACGGAGAAATCACGCCGCGCCAGCCGGGCAAGCGGATCAATGACGGCTTTGTGTTCCGTCGTCACAGAAACAAGGTGATTGCCTTTCCGACGCCGATGTTCGGCAACACCACGGATCGCAAGATTGTTACTTTCCGTCGCGCCGCTCGTGAAAATGATCTCGCGTTCGTTGGCTCCGATGCAATCGGCAATTTCCAGCCGCGTATTTTCGACGGCTTCGCGTGCGACCATGCCCATTTCGTGGCTGATGCTGCCCGCGTTGGCATAGTGCTCCGTGAAGAACGGGAGCATCGTCTCCAGGACGCGAGGATCAACTCGAGTCGTAGAGTGGTTGTCAAGAAATACGGCGGCATCGGTCATGAAGTTATTCTAACCAATTGTTAGTTTGATCGCTCCGACCGGCAATACGCGATTCGCGAGTACCTGCTGAATCGCGGAGCGATGGTATTTGATAGCCCGGGGTGCAAACCCCGGGAAAAAAATCCATGCACGAAACGAGTCGCGGAGCGACGGCATTGGGCCTACACCGTAATCTCTTCATCAAACACAAATCTCTCGTCGAATTCGATTGCGTGCTTGCGAAGGGTATGAAAATATTCTTCCTCGAACGTTTGCCCCGCGTGATGTTGGCGTTGGTTGCGAATGTAATTCGAAACGGTTGCCCGCATCGACTGGCTCACCGAAAACACGCCGTATCCTTTTTGCCATTCAAATTTGGTTTTAATCTTGTCGTGTTGGTTTATCCAACGCGATGAATTTGATTTGAGCAAGCGAACGGTGTCCGCAATCGCAAACGATGGGTGCGAGCGGATGAGTAGATGGACGTGGTCCTCGATTCCGCCGGCTTCGAGCAGAGAGGCCTTGTGGTCTTTGACAATGCCACCGATGTAGGCGAAGAGTTCAGGCCGCCATTCGTCGTCCAGGAGTTTGACGCGGTTTTTGGTGCTGTAGACGATGTGTAGCAAGATTCCGTGATGAGTCGATGGCATGTATCACCATTCGTGGTTGGGGCTGGTACGGTCCAATGCCGTCGCTCCGCGACTCGTGTTCGCACGGATGGACGTCCCGGGGTTTGCACCCCGGGCTATCGAATAACGTCGCTCCGCGACTGGGTGCGCGGCAAAACAAACAACACGTCCCGGGATTTGCACCCCGGGCTATCGAATAACGTCGCTCCGCGACTGGGTACGCGGCAAAACAAACAACACGTTCCGGGGTTTGCACCCTTGGCTATCGAATAGCGTCGCTCCGCGACTGGGTACGCGGCAAAACAAACAACACGTTCCGGGGTTTGCACCCCTGGCTATCGAATAGCGTCGCTCCGCGACTGGGTGCGCGGCAAAATAAACAACACGTCCCGGGGTTTGCACCCCGGGCTATCGAATGCCGTCGCTCCGCGACTGTGTGCGCGGCAAAACAAACAACACGTCCCGGGGTTCGCACCCCGGGCTATCAAATAACGTCGCTCCGCGACTGGAAAACTCGGGCAATCAGCTTCCCACACCCCACGCAGAAATGTGACGTCGTGAACAGGACCCGACATCAACCAAACAGCGCCTTCATGCAGATGCTTGACCATGTCTCCATTTGATCAAGCCGCGCCATCGTTTCATCCAGCGTTCTGAATCCCGCGTCCATGATTTCATCTTCACGCGACTTGATGAGAGGTTTTTCGACATCGAAAAGATGCACGACGCCGAGATGGACTTTGCCAACCTCTGTCTCATCGTCATTTATCAGACCAGCCAGACTTTGCGTGTATGGCGTCTCGACCAAAACCTCTTCTTCCAGCTCACGCTGCATCCCGGCCGTGTACGGATCGACGCCGTCGTCGCGAATGTCCAGCGTAGAAATGTGACCACCGACTCCGACACTCACCTTGGCGTGCAGCCGTGATTCGCCCTGACCGCTGCCTCGGGTGTACTGAAAAATGTGCTGCCCGCCGTCTTCGTCGGTGTAACGAAAAATCATGTACGGGATCAACTGCTTGAAGCTCGGATCGGCTTCCATTTCGGCTCGCGGTCGATAACTGATTTGCTCGCAACGAAGCAAGCCGTCAAGGTAGGCGTCGACGTCGGTGGTAAAACCCTGGAAGTGGCCAAGTTCGTGAAAGACGGACGTGGGAACTACCAGGACGCGTTCAGTTTCGACGATCGACATGTGCTTCCTTTCGGGCGAGGTAACGAATCCAGATACCAATGATGCGGAAATTTGCCCGCGTTGAGAAGTGGGGGGACGGTATCAGGCCGGACTGGCGACGTAACGGTACGCCAACAGGAAACGCGTCTTCGCGGCCTCGCGTCTTAGCGTTGAGAATTATTCCAGCAATTCGGTTCGCTACAGAATGAGCATCGCATCGCCATAGCTGTAGAAACGATACTCTTCTGTGACGGCTTCTTCGTAAGCGCGTTTTAGCAGCTCGTCGCCACCAAAAGTCCGCACGAGGACGAGCAAAGTCGACTTTGGTAAATGGAAATTCGTCAGCAACCCGTCCGTGCGTTTGAATTCATACGGTGGACGAATGAACAAGTCGGTTTCGCCTGACCACTCCTTCACGGCGCGAGTCGCATTGGCGGCGGATTCCAGCACGCGGACAGAAGTGGTACCAACGGCAATGACGCGCCCTCCCGCGACTTTGGCTTGATCAATGTCTGCCGCCGCCCCTGACCAAAGCCAGGCACGCTCCGTATGCATGACGTGTTCATCCAGCTGCTCGGCGGTGACGGGGCGAAACGTGCCCACGCCGACATGCAGCGTGACGAACGTTCTGTTGACTCCCAGATCTTCCAGTTTCTTGAGAAGATTCGGAGTGAAATGCAGACCAGCCGTCGGAGCCGCCACCGATCCGGGAGATTCTGCAAACACTGTCTGGTAGCGATCCACATCGGACGGTTCCATCTCACCACCACGGATGTACGGCGGAAGCGGCACCCTGCCGACTCGATCGAGCAATTCATACGCATGATCGCGCGAACGCGGCTCCGCCGCCCATTGCCCGTTATCCAGACGTGCGACGAGTTTGATTTCGACATTCTTTCGATTGTCGGCGTCTTCGAGAACGACGGTTTCGCCGACCTGGATTTTGCCACGGGTTTTGCCTAGCAACCGCCAGATTCCCTGCTCGTCAAAATCAAGAAACAGGCCCTGCCAACGGCCGCCCGTTTTTTTGCGCCTGCCGACCAGTCGTGCGGGCAATACTTGCGAGTTGTTACAGACGAGCAAGTCGTTGGCCGAAAGGATCTCGGGCAAGTCGCGAATGTGGTAATGATCAATCGAGTTTTTGGCACGATCAATCAGCATCAATCTCGAATCGACGCGATGCTCGACTGGCTGTTGCGCGATCAATTCCGCCGGTAGGTGATAGTCGTAGTCGCTGGTGCTATTCATCCCCGAAAAAGTAACACGATGCCCGTTCGTGGAGGAGGGCGGGGCAGGCATTTCGCAGCATGCGATCGCAATTGTTGCGGATCGCAGGGGCATCGAGTGTTCCATGCACGTCCACGGCTCAAGCATCGCAGCGGGGAGCGCTGGTGGGTGACTTTTCCGGTTGATACTTTTGCACGATGCCGAAGTGGTTCGCGAACTTTGAAAGTTGAAAAAAGTGGGGCCGTGTGGGGAATTTTAAAACCTCTTGTTTTGCAGTGTTTGAGAAATGGGGGGTGTTGCAAACGCTGCGTATATAGTCTCAGCCGTGATGTTGACGAGTCGATAGAAATGGTTATCTTGGGTGCTCAGTGGTGGGAAGTGGTGGTAATTGGTGATTTTGACTTATGCTCTTGACCGGAACGTTTAAGCGATCGGTTGATGAGAAACAGCGAATCGCCATTCCCAAAAAGCTTCGATCTGCATTTTTGGACGCGACAAAAGAATCAACGGAAACTGCCAGCAAATCGGATACGAAAGCTGGCCTCTTCATAGCACCAGGCACGGATGGCTCTCTTGCGATTTACACCGAGGAATCATTCTCTCGGCTGGCGGAAAAGCTCTCTGATGGTTCGCCGACCGGGCAGGACCGTCGGGCATTCAGCCGCATGTTCTACGCGCGAGCTCAGCGAGTCGAAATGGATGGGCAAGGCCGCGTCCGCATCGACCCCGAGCTGGTCAAGCTTGCAGGATTGCAGAGCGAGTGTGTTTTGGTGGGGGTCGGAGACCGGCTTGAGCTTTGGGATGCCAGTCGTTGGGAGAAGTATCAAGCCGAGCAGCAGGCAAAGTTTGATGAATTGGCAGAGAGTGCATTTCGTTCGGACGGCTGAGCAAAAAATGCTGGCAAGTAAAGTCGCCGAGTACGAATCGGAGCGCAAACCGGAAAACGCGGAATCCGAAACAGGAACAAAATCAAGGAGAGTCAAAGAGGCGTCCGTCCGTTTCGCTTAGCACGGGGACGGTTGTAATCCAGTTAACGGCCACCAACTGGATTACGCGACTTGGTTGAACGGGCCAAGTTGAAATCCTGTGGATCGTTGGCACGGAAGTCGACGGTTGCGAAATATTGTAGGAGTCAGGCTCGCCCTCCGCGAATTGGCTTCTGCGGCAGTCCGTCCCACGGCGCAAGGAAGTGCCAGGGACTTTCTGTCATAAGCCCAGCGGAAAACGAATCACCATGCACGGATGCTGGTAGTCGTTTTCCGTCGGGCTTTTTTTATTGATGGACCGTTTGATGCGGTCAAAGCCCAAGATGTTGTTGGTCTCCGGGCGGCGTTGCATCACCCGCCCCTGCGGGGGCAAAACATGACAGCCTGGGGCAAACGAGTCGAGCCCAGGCGAGTCGCGTGTCGCGAGTCGCGTGTCGCGAGTCGCGAGTCGCGTGTCGCGTGTCGCCCCAGGTTTGTAATGGATCACAAACCCAGCCCTGAAAGGGCGACACAAAGGTTGTTGGAAGTTCATTGTTTCGCCCTTTCAGGGCTGGGTTATTGGTTGAATTTTTAGGGATTTGGTTTCGTGGTCGTGCGGTTTCGTGGTCCTGGGGCGACGCTTTGCTCCTGGGGCGACGCTTTTTTCGCTGATGCGAAAGGCGCTCTGCCCCAGGCTGTCATGTTTTGCCCCTGCGGGGCGGAGACGACGCTGACATACACTTTTCATTCGCGCTGAAGCTCGACCTCTCCGAGATCGTCGTGAATTTCGAAAAGCGAGGCGAATGAGGATGTAAGACAACCGTGCTCGTGTGATTTCGCTACAATGTCCGGCCATCGCCACCCGTTCCCATGCCACTCGCCACTCGCCACTCGCCACTCGCAACTCGTCACTCGCAACTCGCAACTCGTTCACCACTCGCAACTCAAAAAAATGCCAGAGTCAGTCCACGAGCCAGTCATGGCTGCCGAAGTCATCGAGTATCTACAGGTCCAGCCTGGTCAGACGATCGTCGATGGCACGCTCGGCGGTGGTGGACATACGCGAATGCTGGCCAAGCTCGTTGGTGGCTCGGGAAGAATTGTCGCCATGGATCGTGATATCCACGCGATCGAGCGGGCGAAACGTGAGCTGGCTGATTTGCCCGTCACGCCGCTGCACGGCAACTTCTGCAACATTCCCGACGGACTCGAACAGCTTGAGATCGAGAAGGTTCACGGCGTGCTACTGGACCTCGGGATTTCGAGCGATCAACTTGCAGATGACGATCGCGGGTTTAGCTTCCATGCGGCTGGTGATCTGGATTTGCGGATGGATATAACAACCGGTGAACCGGCGTGGAAGCTGATTCGTCGATTGAGTGAGAAGCATCTTGCTGACCTGATTTATCAGTACGGTGAAGAGCGAGCCAGTCGCCGGGTCGCGAGGGCATTGGTTGCGGCAAGGCAAGACGAAGAGTTGCGCTCGGCGGCTGCGATTGCCGACATCGTGCGGCGTGCCGTTCCCGGGCCGCGTGGAAAGATCGACAAGGCGACGAGAACGTTCCAGGGGTTGCGAATCGCGGTGAATGAGGAGCTTAAGTCGATTGAGATTGCTCTCCGACGACTTCCAGAATGCATGCTAGCGGGCAGTCGCGTCGCGGTTCTCAGTTTCCATTCGTTGGAAGACCGAATTGTGAAAGACGCCTTTCGCCAGAACGATGGTTTTGAGACTATTCTGCGGAAACCACTCCGGCCAACGGATGCCGAGATCGAGCGAAATCCTCGCAGTCGTAGCGCCAAGCTTCGAGTCGCGGAAGTCGTCGGTTAAAACCCGGCCATTGGCTGGGCGCGGCAACGCTGGCACTGCATGCAGGTGTGTCCCCGATTTTCTAACCATTACATCTTTTGGCGGTCGATGACCAAATAGCCACCGCGTTGGTGGTTGGGAAATCGGCGATCTCTTCCCACCATGAAAAAGCGTTCGCAAATCACAAGCAAAGCGGAACTTGCCAAAATGTGGAGCATGGGTCGTTGGTTGCTGGTCGGCGTGCCAGTCTTGGCCGTCGTTGCCGTTTTCTGCGTGCAAATGCAGTGGGGCGGATTCGTACCAGCGACTCCGACAGCTACCAGTGAATTCACGACCGTGGCCGAAGACACCGCCCGCCCGGCGACTCGCGAACCAACGGTGCTGGCTCCTGAGCCAGTCGACGAGTTTACGGCTACGCTGCCTCCCGGTTCCGATCCGACCGTGACGTCCACGCCAGTTCCCTCGGTCACGCCGGCAGAGGAAGTCATTCCGATCCCGGATCTCCAGACTCCTTCGCTTCCGCCTATTCTGGAATAGGATGCGGCTGTTTTGTCTCCGCCATTCCCGTAGCCGGGCTGGCAACAGCTCGGGAGTATCGTCTTGCCGTTCCACGCGTTCATTGGACTTTGGAGCTGATGCCCGCTTCGCCCGAAGTGTTGCCACATCGGCTACGTCTGTTTTGTCTCCGCCATTTCCGTAGCCGGGCTGGCAACAGCTCGGGAGTGTCGTCTTGCCGTTCCACGCGTTCATTGGACTTTGGACATTGGAGCTTGTCCCCGCTTCGCCCGAAGTGTTGCCACATCGGCTACGGTCGCTTCGCTGCCGGTTCCAATCGCATCTTACGCCGGCATCGTCGTTGTGGCACCGCCGATGTATCATGCGGCCATGTCGCAGGAACCTTCTACATCGCCCGTTTGCAAAATCGTCTCCGGTGGTCAAACCGGCGTCGATCGTGCTGCTCTGGACGCGGCGATTTTTCTTGGAATACCGCACGGCGGATGGTGCCCGAAAGGGCGCCGGTCGGAGGACGGTACAATTCCCGAGCGGTATGAACTGATCGAAGTTGATGCCCGCGACTACTCGGTCCGGACCGAGCAAAACGTCATTGATTCTACGGCGACTTTGATACTTTGTCGCGGTGAGCCAAGTGGTGGCACGGCCTTGACGCAGAAGATGGCGAGGAAACACAAGCGGCCCTGTTTGACCGTGGATCTGATGACTGACGTCGACCCAGATGTCATCCGTCAGTGGCTGATTGACGAGGACGTGCAGACGCTGAATGTGGCTGGCCCACGTGCCAGTTCCTCGAGCGGAATCGGCGATGATGCCCGTCAGTTACTGGTTCGCGTGCTTGAGTGATCAACCGGAGCCAGAAATGGCCTGAAGACTAAAAGCGATAGTCTTTGTTCTTCGGATCAAAGTCAGCGTCGGTCAAGCCGGGATTGAGCACCACATTTTGATAGATGTACTCTTCGACGAGTTGCGGACGACCACCTACTTTTGTTGGCCAGTCGTAGGCGGCATAACGAATGGGAATGTTTAGCGTATTGTCAACGTAAACTTGAGCCAGATAGACATTGTTCGGACCAAGCGGACCCGGCTTGCGCACTGGGCGAATGACTTCCAGGTACGAACAGTTATGTCCGCCTACCTTTGCTCCTTCGCGGAAGTAGCGGACTTTGCATTCCTGATCACAGTTGACGTTTTCCGTCGCCGCTTCGATCAGCCGTTCAATCATCTTGTTCATCCCGGCGTCGGTGATGTTGTAGCGATTGACAGAAGTGATCATCGAATTGGTCTGCTTTAGCCAGACGGAAGGGAGGAAGCGTCCGCGAGTTCCGCCTTCCTTGATCAGGATCTTCTCGTTGTTGTGGCCTTTGACGAACAGCACCTCTCGCTTCTTGTAATTCTTTGGTGCCATAAACTTCATGTAGACGCTGAACGGTTGAACAATCTGACCGTCGCGCTCAATCTCGTTTCGAACCTTCAGCGCCATATGTTCCTTGGGAAGCAGCTTCCCGTCGACTCGCTCCTGCTTGATAAAATCGCAGGTATAGTCACCAACGTTGGCTCGTAAAATAGCAAGGACCCGACGGGCGTCCACAACGGCTTGTCCCAGAAGTTCGCTGGGAAGCGGATCGACTGGCGCCGGCGGAACGATGACGGCTTCGGTTTCGACTTTGGGTTTCGTGGCTGGAGCCACTTGAGCGACAGAGGGAGTGCTGCGAGATGCCACTGTGGCCGCAGGTTCATCCGCTGCGGTTTGCATTGGTGCAACGGTCGTGGCCTGCTGACTCGACGACTCAACAGCGGCATCCGTTGCCTCTTTGACCCGATAGACCGGGTTCGTGAGTGATTCACGTTCAGCCGACGGAGCCGTCTGGGCGGCAACATGACTTGCAGAAAGGAAGGAGAGCGGAACTACCGCAAACGCCACCGCCAAAGAGGCAGCGCTAATTTTGATGCGTTGCGATTTCATAGTCCCTGATCCTTTCGAGTTGTTCCGTAGAACAACGACTCAGCCGTCCCTGCTGATCAATAGTACGCCCCGGCCAATTACCTGGACAAGACGAAACCTCTATGCTGCTTATGCAGGCATGATCTCTTTGCTAGCCTGTCCAGGTCTTGTATATATCGCCCCGTGCGTGTGCACAGGATTACAAGTCAAGTTTGCACCAGACGGTGTTACCCTACACGAGCAACAGACGAGATCGTCACAGTTGCGAGAATCGCCTAAATTCATACTAATCTCGATATTTGATGCGGACAAGAAAATGGTTAAATGGCACTGTATTGTTTCGCAACCTTTCGCGGAAAACACCTATATAGCAACAGTCGCCGGTAGAAGTGACTGTCTGGTTATCGATCCCGGATTCGAACCGGACAAGGTATTTCAATCGCTCGAATCCGAAGACCTCGTGCCATCCGCGATTCTTAACACGCACGGTCATAGCGATCATATTGCCGGCAATGCTGCGCTGAAAGAACGCTGGCCGACGGCTCCGCTGGTGATCGGGCATGGGGATGCGAACAAACTTACAGATCCTGAATTGAATCTTTCCGCCACCTACGGGTTGCCGATGGTGAGCCCACCGGCTGATTCGATGCTGGCAGCAGGGGACGTTTTCGCCGATGCCGGTTTGGAATTCGAAGTCCGTGAAACACCGGGCCACTCACCGGGGCACATCGTGTTCATCTGCAAGCAGCATGACCCGTGGGTTGTGTTCGGCGGCGATGTACTCTTTCGCGGAAGCATTGGCCGAACCGACTTTCCGGACGGCAACCACGAACACCTGATAACAGCCGTTCGCGAGCAATTGTTCACACTTCCCGATACCACGATCGTCCTGCCGGGCCACGGCCCATCTACGACAGTCGGCGAAGAGAAAGCCACCAATCCCTTCTTTGCCTGATAAGTGGCAGGTTCAAGATTCGTTTTTCAAGAACGAAGCAACACAAGTTGTGCGCTGATGGGCGACTGTTCGTGCCCGGAACCGATCAAGAAGAGAAACAGCCGTCAACAGATGACTCGACCGAATTGCGACTGGTACGAAAAAACTGCAAGCGAATCTGGATTTCATGCCGTCCAACAAGAATCGGCCAAGAATTTCCATGCCAGAAAAAGCAGCGAAAAAAACGCCTGCGGAATGAGCTGGATCCGGCAGATCACTTGAGTCTTGACATTGCAAAAGGTCGGGATTCTACTGGACTTGCGCTCGATGAACCATTGCGAGCGAGTTAACGTAATACTTGCTACGGTGTGTTGCGCCGCAAAACGTTCGGGAAATCAGAGAAGTAAGGAATTTGATAGCGATGAAACATATACGACTCACAATGTTCGCCGTGCTTGTAGTTTTCGGCTTCCAGGCCGTACAGCCAGCGTCGGCGTTGCCGGAATTCAAGAAGGCGTTCCTCGCCAAGTATGGCGACAAAGAGAAGAAGCCCGATTTTACGAAGGCTATTCGCAAGGCTGGCTGCGAAGTTTGTCACATCAAGGGTGAGAAGGACCGGCACAAGAAGAATGAGTACGGCAAAGCACTCGCCAAGCTAATCAAGGGTGACGCCAAGCATCGATTGGAAGATGCGAAGAAAGAGGGCGAAAAGAAGGGCCCTGACGAAGGTATGGCTGCCAAGAAGGCCATGCAGAAAGTGATCCTTGCGGAATTGGAAGTCGCTTTCAAGGAAGTCGCCGGCATGAAGGGCAAGGACGGTGTGAAGTATGGTGACAATTTGAAAGAAGAAAAATTGCCGACTCCGATCGTGACCAAAGAAGAGTACGACAAGGCTCACAAAGACGGCGATCACGACAAAGATGGTGACCACGATCACGATGACCACGATCACGATGATGATCATGCCAAAAAAGAAGGTGAAGACAAAGACGAGTAAGCGTCTTTCGTTTTCATTGCCACCAACAGCCGGGCTGGTTTCAGTCCGGCTTTTTTCGTGGCGACTCTGGTATCTACAGTAACGCTTCGTCGTTGCGGGCGACCTGAATCTAAATCAGCCCGCCCAAGCGAGCCGTCACCAGAATCATTAGCACCACGGTAATGCCGATCGTTGCTGCGGCCATACGTGCCTGCCAAAGTTTACCTTCGCCCATCGCGACAGCTGCGGATTGATTTAGCGCAACCAGGCTCAACAGGATTCCGCCGAACAGGCATGCGGCAGCAATGGAATCCTTTCCCATGATGGCGGCTTGTTCAGTCGCCGGTGCGAGGACCACCAGCCAGAGTCCGATCAACAATTGCATGGCGATCGCGATCGTTGCGAGTAATCCACCCAGTCGCGGTGGGCCGGCGACATAAGCGACTTCTCCGTCTTCGCTGTGTTCGATGATTGTCGAATCGACACCAACATGCCCCATCAGCCATGCTCCGACAATTGCCAGCGAAGCGAATCCAAAATGCAAAGTCTTCGCCAGCACTGGTGTTTGAAAAATCAGTCCGCGAAATTCAGCCGACGTGATTGGCCCAGATGGCACGGCGTCAGTTGAATTCATGGCATCGACCATGACCGTCAGTAGCGGCGGAAAGTGGTACAGCAAATTCGTGACCGCAAAGATGGCGACGAACCGATGGAAGCAACGTCCAGCCGTCGATTGGGACAGGCGATCCCAGCCCAGCCAGTAGATCAGCATGGCGACGAGGTAAGTCACCAATTCCCAGCCGCCCCACCAGACTCGGCTGTAAAAACGCTCGATCACACTGGAATAGTCGCGCTGGCCAGTCGCAGTCGCCATCCAGACCATCATCAGAGCCAGCAGGCTTCCCGCGATGATCGCGAACACGCAGTTCTTCGCCAGGTTCTTGCCGACGTGGGCCCGCGTTACTCTGTCTGCGGGGCTCGCCCGGCCCCCGGACCACTCGAGAATCATACATGCAAGTGGTCCGGCTCCAGCCAATTGCATCAGCAACAGATGTCCGATGAGCAGTCCAACAAGTCCAAGGTTCGCGATCATTCCTCCATTGTACATGGTTGGACTTCGGGCTTTAGCCAGGCTGAAACACCGCCAAAGTCCACAAACAACATGCGTTGACCTTCCCAACGTCGAGAAGTATCATTTCTCCAACAAGGGCGTTTAGCTCAGTTGGCTAGAGCGCTTCGTTTACACCGAAGATGTCGGGGGTTCGAGTCCCTCAACGCCCACTACCGGATACATCAAGCCCCGCGGAACACAGCGTTCTTCGGGGTTTTCTTTGTTAAACGGTGATTGCTTCGTCGTCGTTTTCGTTTTTTTCGCGTCTTTCGCGGTTCTCCCAGTCTGGGTGCGCAGTCCTTGCGCTTGTGCTCAGCTATTCAATAAGTCTGGAGTGGGTTGATGGATTTACCGGACAATAACGAACCGCGAAAGACGCGAAAAAGAGAAATCGAACCAGGCGACGAAGGGAAACCTGCTTTGCCGGTAATCGTTTTCGCTCTCTTGGAGAAAAATACTGAGCTTCGCATTCATGCTATTCCCCAGCAAGTGTTCTGGATCTGAACTCCTTGCTGGAGATTGGGGGTCGTGTTCCCGTGGATGCTTCCGCTCGTGCTACCCAAGTGTCGTTGGGCTGTCCGGGTTTCGACGGCGGCGGTACGTTGCCATGAGCCCGAGGCTTAGCGAAGTCCAGATGATTGCGGCGGATGGTTCGGGGACGGTCGCGGCCAAGGCAGAAATTGGAGTACCATTGCCGCCAACCACCATGACACTGTTGAGCACTGTTCCGGTGTTCGGGTCCAATGTATACAGCTGACTGTTTGCATCTGCGGCGTACAGAAGCTCTCCATCAAACGCCATGCCAGTCAGTATTAAGTCGGGCGCGGGAATCGTGTTGATGACGGCGCCACTGGCAGGATCAAATTCCATAATTTCAGCGACATCGTTGTAAAAGTGGCGTCCGAAATCGTCTCCACCCAATGCTCCCGGGATCTGAGGCGTACTGGATGCGACGAATGGCTGAGCGTATGGCCCGTCAAATCCCTGTTGTCGTCCGATTCCACTGCCATTGTCGACGACGAAAATTGAATTGCCGTTAGCGCTGTCAAAACTCAGGCCGGCTCGAAATCCGCTGTCTGTTTCAAGCGTGTGCGTTGAAAGCACGTCACCAGTTTGTGAGTCCAGTCGATAAAGCGGCGATCCACTACCGACAAGGCCTTCCACGAAGAGAAGTGAGGTTCCGTTTTCTGCGAGCGTCAGGCCGTCAAAGTCACCGCCCACAATGTTGTCGGGAATCGGAAACGCGTCCTGGACAATTCCGGTCGTCGAGTCGACTCTGACGATATTCGGGTTCCCAACCTGGACAGCGTAAAGTTCGGCGGCCCAGCCTGTTGTTGCGCATAGACAGGTGCATAACATTGAAAAGAACAAGATTGTTGATCGGGTCACTAGTTCGTCCTCGCTTGAATAAGGTGTAAATCAGAAAGTGTAAATGCATAAAGAAAGCCAGGGCCTGCAATGAGGTCCTGGCTTGAAATTGTCACTTGGTATTGGCTTGCTCCTGGTGACAAGTTAACAGCATCAGAATGGATTCGCAATCATCTGCCGGTCGATTTGGCAATGGAAGGTTTTTTGCCGGAAATTTGTGGTTTTCGTGGTGGTGGAAGGATGCTCACATGGAGACGCAGAGATCTTAGAGCTCAGAGCTCAGATTTCAGATTTCAGATTTGAATTGATTTGATTTGATTTGATGCAGCATGTTGGAAGAACACGAGAGCGTTTTTCACGGTCCCGTAGCGTGGGATTCCGAACGATTCCAGTCCCGTGTCATCAAAAGTCCACAGGATTGGAGGCGTTTGGAGGCCCACGCTGCGATTTTGTCGCTACAACAATCTGCGAAAAGCTGAAATTGACACTGATCTTCACTAAAGACAGGCACGCGTCTGTTTACTGGGCGGCTGCATTTTGGATTGAGGGTGACGTTCGTTGGGCGTCTTGTTGTCGATGTTTGAGAAAGCGGGCGTGCAACTGTTTGAGAATGGCGGGGTTGTCGGCGGCGACGTTGGTTGCTTCTTCGGGATCCGTCTCTAGGTGAAAGAGCTCCCAGTCTTCAAGGTTGGGGACGCCGACTCCGTATTTGACAATTTTCCAGTCGCCATGGCGGAGTGCCCAGCGGTTCATCTTTATGTTCCAAACCCAGTAGTGATCACGAGCCGCCAGTTCTCCGTCGTCAAAAATGACGGGCGTCAGGTCTACGCCGTCCAGTTTCGTTTCCGTGGCTGGAGTGTGGTCAATCAGCTTCGCGAGGGTTGGGAACCAGTCAACAATATGAACCGTGTCGTCAATTTTCTTGCGTTCGATGCGGCCCGGCCAATTGGCGAATCCAGGTACGCGAATGCCGCCTTCCCAAACGTCGACTTTTTTGCCTCGCATCGGCAGCGGCTGATTGAAATCGGTTAGCTTCAGATCGTTCGGATAGGCATCGCCCGCCCAACTTCCCTGCGGGCCATTGTCCGAGGAGAAAAGAATCAAAGTGTTTTCTCTTTGTCCACTTTGGTCCAGTGCGGTGACGATTTTTCCGATGGCGTCGTCGAGGTGGTGGACGGTGGCGAGAAGCAGTCGTTTTTCGGGATCCTTTTCGCTTTGGATGATTCCATCCGGATCGTTGAACCATTCGATTTCATCTTCGTTGCGCCATCGCCCAGGGTTGTCGGGATCAAGAGCAGTCGGTTGATCCACGAATTTTCCACGTTCGTCGAGCGGGGTGTGAACCGCGTGGAATGGAATGTACAGGAAAAACGGCTTCTCCCGATCTTCGTTGATAATCTTGATGGCTTCGCGCGTGACCAGGTCCGTTGCATGCTCGCCGTTTTCGCTGCCAGGAATCAAGTGGTCGTCGCGATACCACGTTACGCAAAACTCACCTTCGCGATAACGATGGTCGTACATCCCGACGGCTCCCGCGAGTGAGCCATAGCTGTGATCAAATCCGAATTTGGCGGGACGATGGTCGAAGGTAGAACCCAGATGCCACTTGCCACAGAGATACGTTTTGTACCCTGCGTCGTGCATCATCTGTGAGATAGTTGGTGTGCCGATGGGGAAGGCTGGATTGTTGGATGCCTGAAGAGCGTCTCCGCCAAAGCGGCTGGGGTAGCGGCCTGTGAGAAGTGCTACGCGTGTGGGCGTGCACTGCGGCATCACGTAATGGTTGGTGAATGTTGCGCCCGTGCTCGCGAGTTTGTCGAGGTTGGGAGTGTAGGCTTTGGGGTTGTTGTAGCCGATGTCGGCCCAGCCCTGATCGTCGCTGAGAATGACGACGATGTTGGGGCGTTTTTCCTGAGCGCGGATCGCACCGCAGCAGCAAAATAGCATGAAGAGGGAGTAGAGCAACGTATAACGAGTTTTCATGAGAAGTCAGGTTTCTGGTTATTTCGGGGAAGAGGCAGGTTCGTCCGTTTGTGAATTCCCGTACCGTTTGTTGTTCAATTCGTACTTATCTATTCTTTCTGCCGATTGACGAGTAAGTCGCGTGGCGGAATCGCGTCTTTCGTCGCAGTAGTTATGTTTGAGTTTTTGTAACCGTTCGCGGATATTGACGTTTCGTCAGGTTCGAGAGGGTCAGGCACAAATTTTCGGCGTTTGTAGGCAAAGCGAAATAAGTCAGTTTGCCGCCGAAAAATTGAGACAGACCCTTGCCCGCGTGAACGGTTACGAGTTTTTAACCCGCAAAGTCGAGGAACTCCCAAATGCGTAGTGTGCTGTGTGTTTTCATGTCGCTGATGCTCGTCAGCATGGTATCCGCCCAAAGTGGCTCTCGAAACGCGATTCCTTCCGGTAGCTTTGGAAGCGGTACTCGTGCTCCGGTTCAGAGCTTCCAACCAGCCACCAGTGCTCCGGTTTATTCTCCGCCTGTCACATCGGCTCCAATGTCCAGCCCGGTGATTTCGAGCTCGGTTCAGAGCTTCCCGGCTCAAGGTACACCAGTTTATAGTTCGGGGCCTGTTTATTCATCGCCTGCGACTTCTTCGTGCCCTAATTGTTCAAATGCAACGGCTCCGGCTTCTCCGACTTATTCGAGTCCCGCACCGATTTATTCTGCTCCGGTGCAGAGCTACTCGAGCCCAGTGTATTCGAGTCCGGTGTATTCGGCTCCTGTCCAGAGCTATCCGGTTTATTCACAGCCACGTCGCGTTTACTACAGCCAACCAACGTATTCTTACGGTGGAGGTTGTGGCGGTTACTAACGCGTTTTTCGCAATCCCGTAGTATGGGATTCCGACCCCGTGTCATGAATAGTTCACGGGCTCGGAGGCTGGGGTTTTGTGAAGTTGGCTTTGGAGCGGATTTTACGTTGCTCCAGAAGGGGCAAGAATTTTTGCAGATACGTTGACGCGTATGGCCGCTCCTCCCCGTCGTTGAGGCTCCGACCCTCCTCACGCGACACGTGGTATGCCCTGCTCGTTCCTCGCATGCCACCACTGTGTCGGAGGAGAGTTGCTTGGCGAGGGTTGCTTGGTCAGGGTTGCTTGGTCAGGGTTGCTTGGGCAGGGTTGCTTGGTCAAGGTTGCTTGGCGAGGGTTGCCTGGTCAGGGCGAGCGACTGAGGTCAGGCAAGCGGCTGCAATAGATCTGCGTGAGCACAAATGCCACTCAAGATTGAATTTACAACAGCCCACTCGGAGGAACATGCTGCGATTTTGCCGCTGCAACAATCCGCAAAAAGTTGTGAAGTACGGCAATTACTTTGTGGTTCAATTTGAGCATCGCTTGGCCAGTCTTTTTCCCTCGCTCAAGCATTTAGAAGTTGCACACTTTTTAAATTCGAACGGTCGGCCCCTCCCTAAATCCCTCCCCACGGCGGAAAAACGACGATTGACTCGCCTTCAATCGTCATTGCAACTCAAACCGACAATATGGCGATCCAATCCGTTTTCCGGGAGGAGGGACTTCAATTGTCAAAGTGTGCAACTTTAAAACTCACGCAGCGGGTTGGGATTGTGGCCGCAGCGGATCACGCTTTCTTGCGTTTCTTGCCTGTAGTCTTTCCGGCGCGTCCCGGTTTGCGACGTTGGGATTTCGGGCGTTTTGCGGCGGCGTGCGGGTTGTCAGACATTCCCATAATTTCGAAAAGGAATCGGCTGGGATTTGTCTCACGCGACTTGCCCCAGCGACGTCGAGTCAACGCGAGCGTCATGGTTAACCGATCCTCGGCTCGCGTCATTCCGACGTAGCAAAGCCGCCGTTCTTCTTCGATCGCGGCCCCGTCGGCTTCGACACTTCGTTTGTGTGGCAGGATGTCCTCTTCCATGCCAACCATGTAGACGCAGCGGAACTCGAGCCCCTTCGACGCGTGATAAGTCATCAGCGCGATCGCGTTTCGCTTCAGCTGGTTCTCTTTTTCCGTGGTGCTGTCGAGGTCGTTGAGCGTCAAATTGTCGATGAAGCGGCTAAGCTTGGCTCGCTTGCCCTTTTTTTGTTCGAATGCGCCGAGTTCATTGACGACTTCTTCGATCGCCGCCCAGCGTGCGTCGCGGTCTTCCGGCTTTTCGTACAGTCGGTCGATTTCCACTTTGTACTGGATTGCCGAAAGCAATTCACGAAGCATGTCAACGAACGACTTTTCCTTGTTGGCGGCCATCTCGCGGAAGACGTTGATCAGCTTCGCAAGATTGCGAATTGCACTCGCCGCTTTGGGACCCGTCGAACTGACAATCTCATCGTCCTGCATCACCTTCCATACCGACTCGCCGCGTTGCACAGCGGTACCAAGCAGCGTTTCGACTGTTTTGGGACCAATACCGCGAGGCGGCGTATTGATGATTCGCAAGAGGCCGGTCTCTTCGTCCGGATCGTCGATGGCTCGTAAGTAGGCGATGATATCCTGCACCTCACGACGATCGAAAAACGACATGCCACCGATCAGCACATACGGCAAGCCGACTCGCCGCAGCTCCGATTCGAACGCGCGTGGCTGCTCGTTTGTGCGAAACAGGATCGCGTAATCGCGGGGTTCGAACTCATCGCGATCCATTCGTCGCTTAATATCGAGGATGACTTCGCGTGCCTCTTCGACTTCGTCCCGGTACTGGTGGATTTGTGGCTTGTCGCCGTTTGGCCGCGACGGCAAAAGCGTTTTGTCGCTGCGAAGTTTGTTGTGGGCGATCAGTCGATTGGACAGTTGCAGAATGGCATCGGTCGATCGGTAGTTTTCTTCCAGTCGCACGACGACAGCGCTGGGCCAGTCCGTACTGAATCGCAGGATGTGCTCGACCTCTGCGCCTCGCCAGCCATAGATCGATTGATCATCATCGCCGACCACGCAAAGATTTTGGTGATCCTTCGCGAGTGCCTGGACGATTCGATACTGGGTTCCATTGGTATCCTGGTATTCGTCCACCATGACATGGTCGAAACGGCCGGCTTCCTGCTTGCGGACATCTTCAAATTCGGAGAGTAGTTGATCTACCTTGATGAGAAGGTCATCAAAATCGACTGCGTTGCGATTCTTGAGCTCCTGTTCGTAGCGTCGGAACGCGGCTGCTGCGAGATGGTCCTTGTCACTTTCAGCGTCGTTGATCGCGTTCTCGGGAGGCACACCGCGATTCTTCCACGCACCGACTCGCCACAGAAACTCGGACGGCTTTAAAGCTGCCGTTGGAATATTGACGGCTCGAAGCACCTGGCGAGCCAGCGTTTCCTGTTGGCCCCGGGCGTAGATTGTAAAGCGAGGTCGATATCCGAGCTTCTCGATATGCCGTCGCAAAATTCGCACGCAGAGAGAATGGAAGGTCGAAACTTCCGGAGTCGTCTCGCGGCGGGCACCGATCAACTGAGTCACACGCGACTTCATCTCATTCGCGGCTTTGTTGGTGAACGTGACCGCGAGGATTCGCTCCGGCTTGATACCATTTCTGATCAGGTGAGCAATGCGGAACGTGACGACTCGGGTCTTGCCCGTGCCAGCACCGGCGAGGATGAGAAGCGGACCCGACTCGGTGAGAACCGCATTTTTTTGTGCGGGGTTCAGACCATTTACGAGATCACTCATTCGACCGCTTGCCGCTCCCTTGGCTGGCGTGGCCGGTGGCTACGTTAGCGTATCCAGCTTGCCTTTTCGTCCTTATCCTCATGCGAACGCACGATGGTACACGGCTGGGCGTGTGTGCCAAAGGGGGCAAGTCGCCGTTTATTTGGCGATTGGGTGTTTGCCGATGGTGTCCACGACCTTGACGCTAACCCGTGGCGAGATTTATATTTGCGGAATTCGGCAGAGAATAATTTCGCCGATCGTAAACCTGAATTCAGTGACACGAACATGAAAACCGAAAGTCGGCAAGAAGAACAACAAAACGCTCTGGTGGAACTGTTTGGAACGCAGGGAGCGGCGTTGCGACCCTACCTGAAGGCCATCATTGGCGGGTTCCTGCTCGCGATTGCGCTGCTGTTCGCATTCAACTCGATGAAAGCCAACCAGAAGAAGCGAGCGGCTGCCGGGTGGAGCGAGTATTTTCAGGCCGCTTCCGAAGCCGACATTGAAGGTCTGCGTGAAGTCGCCGAAAGCTACCGCGGAACCGAGGCGGGTGCGTGGGCGATTCAGTCGGCGGGTGATATCGGCCTGGCGACTGGTTCCCGATACATGTTCACCGATCGTGCTTCCGGGCTGGAGTATCTTCAGGGAGCCGAAGGGGATTTTAAATCGGCGATGACGATGGCCAAGTCGGATATGTTGAAAGAGCGGGCGCTGTTTGGTCTGGCTCAGTCGCAGGAATCGTTGAACGAATTTGAGGATGCTGCGAGCTCGTACAAGAAGCTCATCGATACCTACCCAAAGTCGCCGTTGGCCGATTCTGCCAAAGAGAATCTGGCGTTACTGGAAAAGCCGTCCACCAAGAAATTTTACGACTGGTTCTTTGCACAGAATCCTGTGCCAAAAAGCCCTACTGGAGATCCGCTCGATCCCGTCGGTGGGATGGGGATCAAGCCGCCATCGCCGTACGGCGATTTGCCTTCCGATCCGACGACGACGCTGCCGAGCGATTCGCTCCTGGGTGGTTCCGGGTTGATGGCTCCGAGTGAGGGTTCTGCAGAAGAATCGACGGAAGAGTCAGCGGCCAATAAGGAAGAGTCGGTTTACGAGAATGAAGCGACAACGCCAGTTGAAGGCGCCGCTACCGAGGGCAATGTAATCGAAGGTGCAGCTGTCGAAGGTGCAGCTGTTGAAGGCGCTGCTGTTGAAGGCGCTGCTGTTGAAGGCTCGATCATTGAAGACGCTGCCGGCGTCGTCGAAGAAGCCGTTTCTGAAACGCCTTAGAGGCGAAGATAAGTCTTTCCGCGATCACGTTAGTTCGAGTCCATCGTGAATGAAGCGGTAAGCAATCCCGACGACTCGCCACTCTCTTTCCCGGTCGAGTCGGATGACGCTGGTGTGCGGCTGGATGTATTTCTCGCTGCCCGGCTGCCTCAATACAGTCGGACGAATCTTCGAAACGCAATCGTCGCCGGCACCGTGACGGTCGATGGCGTACGAACGAAGGTCGCATATCGACTGGTCGAAGGCCAGCAGGTCAGCGTTACCGTGCCGGAGATGCCGCGCGAGTCACCGATGCCGGAGAATATTCCGCTCGATCTGCTTTATGAGGATGACCATGTGGTCGCGGTGAACAAGCCGCCAAACATGGTGGTTCATCCGGCGAAGGGGAACTGGTCCGGAACGCTGACGAGCGCGTTGGCATTTCATTTCCAGTCGCTAAGCACTGTTGGCGGTCCGACTCGGCCCGGGATTGTTCACCGGCTGGATCGCGATACGAGTGGAGTCATCCTGGTGGCCAAGACAGACGTTGCTCACAAGCATCTTGCGAAGCAGTTTGAAACGCGAACGATTCGCAAGCAGTATATGGCGATTTGTCGCGGTGTTCCGGATCGCGATCATGATCGTATCGATGCTCCGATCGGTATGCATTCGCACCAGCGGGAAAAGATGACGATTCGCGAAGGGCATTCGACCAGTCGTGATGCGATCACGGAGTACAAGGTGCATCGCCGCTACATTGGTTTTTCCTGGTTGACGCTGTTTCCAAAGACGGGCCGAACCCATCAGATTCGCGTTCATCTCGCCCACGCCGGTTGGCCAGTCGTGAGTGACCGGTTGTATGCGGGGCATTCGCAGATCACTTTGGGCGAGATTAACCGCAAGCGGAATGACGATTCGGTCGTACTTGGCCGGCAGGCGCTTCACGCGCAGAAGATTACGTTTGATCATCCTGTGACGGGCGATTCCGTGTCGATCGAAGCTCCAATTCCGGATGACATGGCGGGGTTGGTGAAACTGCTGGAAGAGCATCGATAGTTGTGCGGCTGTCCCCAGCCGTCGTTCCGTGCCCTTCAAGGCGCAAGCCGCAACGGCTCAAGGCTCAAGGCTCAAGTCCCAAGTCCCAAGACTCAAAGGTCCAAGGCTTAGGACCCCAACGGCTGGGGACAGCCGTGCCACTATCGATAAACGGCTGGGGACAGCCGTGCTACTATCGATAAACGGCTGGGGACAGCCGTGCTACTATCGATCATCCACGAATGGCTTGCCACTTTGGTAAACCTTCATTCGCTCTTCAAATCCTGATTGCCGTTCCGCCACCTTGTTCAGCGAAATTGCCTTTTGCTGCATCTCAACGGCTTTTTCAAAGTCGCCATCGGCAGCGTAAACGGCTGCGATGGTATCCAGTGTGGCTGCATCTTTCCACCCGGTTCGCTCGCATTCTTTCCCCGCGAAAATCAGGGCTCGTTTTGCATCGCGAACGGATGGGTTCTTCGATGTCGCCAGGATCCAGGCGAGGTTGTTCATCGCGTCAGGGCGTCGCGATTCCGGACCGACGGCTGAGCCAAAGATCTTTTCATCGAGCGCTATCGTGCGTTCATAATCGGGAATTGCATCAGCGTCGTTGCCGCTTCGCTGATTGGTAAACGCGCGATGGAAAAGCCATGAATGCAGCAGCCGGTCGCGAGAAGATTCTTTCAACGTAGAGTCCGCCTCGGTGAGCTGGATGGCTTTGGAGTAGTCGGCGATGGCGTTGGCGAAGTCTTCCATTCGGGCATGGCAGGCAGCCCGGTTACCGTAGATCGCGGCGGACGGCGAGTCAGCGATGGACTGTGTGTACAGCTCGATCGCATTCTCATAGTCGCCATTCACTCGCGCCTTGTCGGCTTGATCAGACAATAGGAGCGACTTGGTGCCGAGCACATCGCAGCCTGCGAATAGCGTCGTGAGCGCCAAGATTAGGAGGGCAATTCGCTTCATCGAGGAAGTCCTGTTATCGGCATGGAAAGTTGGAGTAAAGGCTTTAGCCGAATGTTGCTCAATCGGTTTGAATTCAAAGGTAGTGGATCTTGTTAAAGATCCCTCAGTTGTCCGCCAAAAACGCCGTAACCGTTCACGGATATTTACGTTTCCCCAGGTTCGAGAGGGTCAGGCACAAATTTTCGGCGTTTGTCCGCAGAGCGAAATAAGTCAGTTTACCGCCAAAAAATTGAGTCAGAGACTTGCGCGCGTGAACGGTTACAAAACGCCATTACTGCACGGATCTTTAACAAGATCCACTACGAACTACTCGACGTCATCCCGCGAATTTTTACGCTGATCGCTAAAGCCTGCACTCCAACATGCGCAGACAATTACTCTTTTCGGTCCTTGAGGAACGCCTCGAGGTCTGCCAGTTTGTCGGTGTTGATGTGATCGACGTTGGCGTCCGCGAGAACTTTCCAGACTGATTCTTTCTCGGGCGTCGCCCAAAATCTGACTCGGCGACCAGCATCATGAGCTTTCGTGACGACTTCTTTCAGCTTCGCGAGTTCTTCCGCCGGAATTTCGTTGTTACCCCGCCATTTAAAATGCGAGCGCCAGTTATCACTGATAAGCGGCATTTCGCTTCGTGAGAGTTTGGAATCGAGATCGCCGAGTCTTCCGTCGATCCCGCAGATCCGATCTTTGTCTTTGCAAATCAAGTCAATGGGCCGGTCGCCGCTGATCACGATTGAGATAGGAGGATGTTTCTGTCCGTCTTGCCTGGCGAAAAGCTCTGGGTACTTTGCAAGCGATTGTTTTAGCAGTTTAAAAATCTTCTCGCCGTCGGTCTTGAAGTCGATTAGAAACATGAAAGGGCGCGGATCTTCGTAAACCGAACCATTGTTTTTGGCGACTCGCTCTTTCAAAGGATCTAGGTAAAGTTTCTCCAGCGTGCGTCCCGGTTTCGTGGCAACCCGAAAATGGGCGACTCGCAGTTCACCGTCGATCGCAAACACGTCGGCTTCCACACTGCAGAATCCATGATCCAGTGCGTCGAGCAACGGCCGTTTGTGTTCGTAGTCGTTATGCGCGTGGGCCTGCGGTTGCGGCTGAACCGCAAATGCCTGTTCGGCGGATGTGAGTGAAGCCAACGAAGTGAAGCCAACGATCAATGTCAGCAAGAATTTTCTCATGGTGGCTCCCTTAATAACTCGTGTTCGCATCCTCGATCATCATAGTCGTCGATGATGACCGATTACAGGGAAGAGCAGGGGGACAGCCGCCGGGAGAATCAGCGTGGGTTGCCTGGCAATTCTGCCGGGGCATCTTCTTTGGGCATGAAGAACGCGTCAAATTCGGTATTGGATGCCGTCCCTTCGAGGTCGTACTCGTCACTGATCAGGTTTCCGATGTACGCCTGCATTTTTTTCGCGCCATCAGGTTTTGCGTGATGCGTTGCGACTTCGCTGGCAAAATTGATCAGATCATAAACGCGGCACTTGGCCGGCAGCACGCGCCGCCGCTTGTCGCTGAGCGCTTCGAGATTCGCCAGTCCGTAGATGTCCGTAAGATTCCCTGCCATGCGTCGCGACTTGGTCGCGAGGCCCGGCATGTTCAATTGTCCGCCATCGGACAGCTTGCCGACGGTATCGGAGAGCGTGAGCGATTCACGTACCGAGGCGAAACTGGTCTGGGCACTTTCGAATCGCTGGCGAAGCGCCACATAGCCATCACCATTGTCAAAACTTTCGAGTGCGCGGGCGATGCAGTGATCCATGTTCTTGCCGACAGGGATATCGCTGCGAAAGGCGCGAGAATACCCGATGGCTCCGTTGCTACAGACGGTGCGAAGCAGGGACAGAAACAGCCGAGGGTGCCCAAACCCATCGATGGGTGTTTCCATCGTGAAACGATCCTGAAATTCGTCGGCACCGATGTCGAATCGCCGGTTGTATCCTCGCGGCTGGTGCGTACTCGTCACCAGCCCCTGGTTATATTTGATGCCGCTCCCGCCAAATCGCTTGAGCAGGCCGCGAATTTCTTCGTAGCGAATGACAGGGCGGTTGGTGTTGGTGACAGCCAGGAGATGATCGGCTCCGGCGCCCCGGTTCTCGATGCAGTAGCGAAATGTCGAGTCGCCGGACCGTTCCGTGATGCGTTTGAAGACTTCGTTTGGTTCGAAGTAGCGGAAGACGTTTTCGGCGATTCCAAATCGCGAGAAGAACGACCGCCAGAAGCGTTTCGTCGGTTTGACGGGGCGCTCGTCCACCAGGAGTTCGTGAAGAACGGCTCGGCCTGTCGGGGTCCGCTCCATTCGGAATACTTTGAGGTCGGAGACTTTGGCGTAGCCGTAGTGGAAGTGGTGGGTTGGGGTGGTTTTGGTTGATTTGGATGTGGTGGTGACCATGTTGAAGGTTCCTTGATTTCAGATTTGCGATTTCAGATTTGCGATTTGCGATTTGCGATTTGAGGAATTGAGGAATTGAGGAATTGAGGAATTGAGATTTGAGATTTGAGATTTGAGATTTGAGATTTGAGATTTGCCCTACCTTGGACGGCCTAAGCCGTCTTCCCCGCGAACGCGGGGACCCAGTGGAAGCTTCTTGTTGATTGAGATTGTTGAAATGTGAAGTCCCTTGGCGTCACACTGGTTTCCCGCGTTCGCGGGAATGACGCGCTCGCGATGTCTCGCCGCTCGCCACTCGACACTCGCAACTCGACACTCGCCGCCGCGAGCTTGCTCGCCCTAAATCCCGTCGGTATTGCGACGTCGCCAACGCAATGGGCGACTGCGATTGGCTGAGACGAGTTTGGGGAGCTGCACGTTTGTTCGCGAAATGATGTCGCGAGAGTTTTGAGTTATTGCGTCGAGTTGCCGGTTGGCCTGAATGCTACGCCAGCCTGTCTGGGACCAGATATATTGTTCCGCCGCCATCGCCGTCTTGAGCATCGGATGCGGTGTCTTACGACACTGGACGACTTGCTTGTACGAATGGGAAGGGCATTTTCGCAACACGCGTCCCGCCATCTGAATCGTGCAACCTTTCCCGGAGGGGCGGCAGAATACGGTCTTGAGTGTCGGGCAATCAAAACCTTCCGTCAAAATTGCCATGTTGATAAGGACTTTGATCTTTCCGGCTTCGAAATCGGCGAGCTGCTTTTCACGGTTCGTCGATGCAGTCACGACGGTGCAGGAAACGTTCGCGGCCAGCAAACGCGATTCAAGTTCGTGGCACTGTTTGCGTCGATGAAAAATACCAGCGACTGGCCCCAACGTTGTGGGTCGGCGATGAGCAGTTCGGCGACGGAGCGAGGCGAGTATTCTGGGATCGTGAAATGGTGATACTTGCTGAGGTATCCGTCGGCGATCAGCTGGGCAATACCCGCGTCACGAATCACCTGTTCGAAGCACAGCTTGATTCGGTCAGAGCGGTATGGTGTCGCTGAGAGTCCGAGGGTCCATCGCGGCTGGATCTGACTGTGCAGATTTGCCATACTCGTCGCCGCGTCATGCTGGGCTTCGTCGACTACGAGCAGTTCGACCTCTGGTGGGTTCTTTTCGAACATGCTGATGGGCGTCATTTCCAGACCGATGTTGCGGCGCTGGTTTTCCATGGCCGATTGAGACAGCAAGTTCCGACGCATCGCAACCCAGCCGACTCGACAACCGGTGGCTTGTTGCATCAGTCGGGCGATCGTGAGTCCCATGACGGTTTTGCCGCTGCCGGTTGGACTCTCGATGAGTATGCTCTTCGCGAGTGGACTGGCGAATCCGCCTTTGCCTCGCCATGTTCCCGCAAACATCTTGAGGGCGGTGTTGATAATGCGGCGTTGGTACGGTCGCGGTTCTACGTCAATGGTCTGAATGAGCTGATCGACGGCTCGGAAATCAATATCCACCACGTTCTGTAACAGACGTGTGAACATGTCGTCCTGTGTTGATTGGGCGGGTGAGTGGACCGGCGGGGTAAGAAGACCTTGCATCGCTAACCTCCTGACGCGATTGAGTGAATGGGAAACGTCTCCCATGTGGTGTCATGGAGAGAAGTTTCGTCGGTCGGAGGGACACGTTTGGTCCGGGGTAGGAAATTTTTTTGGAAAGGCGGTGACCATCCCGAAGGGATATCAGCCTGTAGCCGATGGTAAGCGCAGCGCCACCATCGGATCACGCCAATCGGTGTCGCCCAAGTGATGACAAAAAAGCCCTGGCGTTCGAATGAACGTCAGGGCTTGTTGAAATTTTGGATTTTTTAAAGTGCGGCAGGCTGAAGCCTGTACTCCAACTTGAGGATGCCGACTTACTTGAAAAGAGGCACCTTGGATCCGGCGGCGTCGCGACCGAAGGGAACCCACGCCAACGCCATGTGGCGAATGTCGATATCCGTCTTTCGCGGTTTGAGGAGTAACTCTTCGAGTTCAAGTGAGTCCGAATCGTAGCGCTGCTCGATCTCGGCGATCTCTTCCTCGATCTCACGCTGCAGCTCTTCAAATCGCTCGGTGTAGGCGATGACATCCTCTTCGGCGCGATGCACATCATCCGCCTGCTTTCGCGAACGGCCGACTCCTCTCGCTGCCGAAGCCGCGCGGCCAATATTCGTGCTACCAAACGTCTTGCGCCCGAGCACCGCGCCAAGCAAACTTGCACCGATCGAAATCGCCGATTGCATCTTGGCACTCTTGGCTTCCTGCGCCTCCCGATCGACTCGCAATTCCGCCTTGCGAATACGCTCTTCAACTGTGTTGAGTTTGGACGCGTACTTCTTGCGAAGCTTTTCGACCATCTCATCGCGCTTCTCACGCGCCTCATCCGAAATGCGAATCCGGAAATCGCGTTCCGATTCACCGGGCTCAGAAACTACTTTCAGCTCGGCACATTTCAGAAGCACGTAGCGTCGCGACCGGTAAATGTGATCCGCCAGCGACTTTTTCCACGCCGTATATGATTTGCCCTTGCTCGCGTCTGGCGGCACATCCGCAAAACTTCCCGGGAACGGTGGTTCCTTCTCCAGGAAGTCCGGATTGATATCGATCGGCAGACAGTCGTCCCAGTCGATACCGAGTGCACCAACATCCAGATCTGCGAGCATCGCGAGATCCTCGTCGGCTGCCAGTCCCTTGCGGGTATCAACGAAGTGAACCTTGCCGAGTGCAATCAGTCGCGGTTCGTACGTGAGGTCCGGTTTGTTGTAAGCCACCGTCATTGGCATAAAAACCTGCGACACATCCGCGGGCAGCACTGGACGTTGAGGCGGCGGTGCTGCCGCCGGTTCGGGCGGCATCTCCGTGATCTCAGCCGCCATGGCAGGAGCCGCCGTGGCGAACTGCGGTTGAGCCGCCAGTCCGCCCTTCTTGTCCTTCATCAGCGTCTTGATCTGTGTCCGAGTCATCGGTCCCGCCAGATAGGACATCGCCCATCGCGTGTGGAACGTGACCGGAGCCGCGTCGTGCACGTTGTGCATCAGGAACACGCGTTTGCCGACACCCGAAAGAATGTCGCTAATCTCCTCGCGATCGAAACCACTACCGGCTTCGTTTGACGCACCCTGCAGGCCATCAAGCACGCGCTCTTTGTCCTGTTCGGTTTGCAATCGACCAAGGAACCAGGTCCCCGTATTCGACAACCCTTTGTAATCGAGGTCGACTGGATTCTGAGTCGCCAGAACCAGGCCCAACCCGTAGGCTCGCGCCTGCTTGAGCAACGTCAGCAACGGCTTTTTCGTTGGCGGATTCGCAACCGGCGGCATATAACCAAAAATCTCGTCGATGTAGAGCATCGCACGCAGGCTGGTAGTGCCCGGGCGAGTCCGCATCCAGCTGAGCGTCTGATTCAGCAACAACGACATGAAGAACATGCGTTCCGGATCGGACAAATGCGCGATCGAAAAGATCGACACCTTGGGCTTCCCTTCGGGCGTGTACAACAGACGATCCACATCCATCGGCTCGCCCGTCATCCACGATTCAAAACTCGGCGACGCGAGCAAATTGTTCATCGCCATCGCCAGCCCAAATCGATCCTTCGACGGATAAAACGATTCGAGATCCATCACGCCGACTTTCGCAACAGGCGGCGTTTGTACCATCTGGATCAGATTGCCAAGATCGACGGTCTGATTCTTCTCCCAGCAGTGGTCGAGAATCGTGGTAATCAGAATATGTTCACGCGACTGGATCGGATCCGCATCAATGCCGAGCAGCGTCAGCAAGCTGGTTGCCGTTGTTGAAATACGGTCGCGGTACAAGTCGCCATCTTCGCGAACTTCGGGCGGCGGAGGCGCAAACGACGAGAGGATCGAGACGGGAATTCCCGCGTCGCTACCCGGCGTGTAGATATTGAAATCGACGGCATTCGCCAATCGCTGAATCCGGTCCGGACTCTGGTGCCAGTCACCAAGGCCTTTCTTCCAGAGTGCTGCTTTGTCGGCAGCCACATCATCAATCGACTTGCCCTCGCGAGTCGCATCTTCGGCATGCACCCACGGTTTGAAATCGGCCGGAGCCAACTCGGGAAAATTTAGCAGCAGATTCGTCAGATCGCCTTTTGGATCAACCACAAGGCAGGGGATGCCGTCGATCGCGGCTTCTTCGATCATCGAGACGCCGAGGCCGGTCTTTCCGCTACCCGTCATGCCGACAACGCAGGCATGAGTCACCAGGTCTTTGGAATCGTAGAGAAGAAGATTGTCACCCATTTCGCGGTTCGCAAGGTCGTACTCGCGACCAAGGTAAAACGCACCGAGCTTCTCATAAATGTGACTGAGATCTTCCACTGTCGCCTCCGTGATTTAACTCAAACTTTTCGTGCTCGCGAGCCGTCAGGCTGCCATGCGGCAGCGCAAATGCTCCAGCGATCATTGACCGACCGTCCTCAGCCGGTATCCCTCATGATTGGTGCATCAGTCTACACCATTCGGTTTAATTGGCGTAACGCCACCCACTCGCCCGACGGATGCGAATGGGGCGTGGAGAATATCGCCAATCTCCGCCCTCTGGGGGATTTGAACGTAGAATATCATCTACAGTTCCGACAATAATCATCGCCTGTCCATGCAAACTTCTCTGCCGAAACGTACCGTCGCTCTCCTTGGAATTGGCCATACGAATGCGCACATTGTAAAGATGTGGCGGATGCAGCCGATTGCCGACACCCAACTGGTTTGCATCTCGAATCACGCCATCTCGACTTACTCGGGCATGCTCCCGGGTGTCCTCGCCGGGCAGTATCCTGTCGAGCGGATGGAGATCGACCTCGTTCGGTTGTGCGCGTCCGTCGGTGCAAGGTTGGTGCTGGATACCGTCACGGGAATCGACCGCGAACAGAAGCAGATCCAGTTCAAGTCGCGACCGCCCGTAAGCTACGATGTGCTGTCAATCGGCATTGGCAGCAAGCCCAATATGTCGAACGTTGATGCCAAGCCGGGCGGGCTGCTGGCGATCAAGCCGATGCAGACATTTCTTTCGCGGCTGAGGAAGCGGCTGAAGAAGTTGCGGTCGGTTGCGAATGAGCGGCCATTGCGAATCGGTATCGTCGGTGGCGGGGCTGGTGGAGTCGAAATTGCGTTCTGTTTGCCGAAGCGTATTGAGCGTGAACTTACCGATGCTGGCGTCAAGTTCCCCGCGGCGGAAGTGCATCTGTTTCAGTCGCGAGATCGGTTGGTGCCCGGCATGTACGATTCGACAGCCGACATGGTGGAGCGTGAGCTGGTCAGGCAGGGCGTTGCGATTCACTTTGGCAAGTACGTTACCAAAGTACGCAACAAAGGTGTCACGTTAACGCCGCGACGAGGCGATGCCCAATCCGCGAACTCGAAGGCGGAGTCAGAATTCGTGCCGCTCGATCTCGTGCTCTGGGCGACTTCTGCGACAGCGCCGCCATCGCTTGGCAAGCTTGGGTTGCCGACGGACCAGCGCGGTTTTCTGCGAACCAAAGATACGCTCGAGTCGATTGCTGACCATTCCATTTTCGTCGTTGGTGACAGCGGAACGATTGACAATGTTGATCGACCCAAGGCAGGGATCTTCGCGGTTCGACAAGGTCCAATCCTGTTCGAAAATATCAAGAACACGTTAAGGGCGGCTCCGAATGAAGTTTTCAAGCCGCAAAGCGACTACCTGAAGTTACTAAACACAGGTGACGGGAAAGCGATCGGTGAGTACCTCGGTCGCACGTTCTTTTCGAAGTTTGCACTTCGATGGAAGGATTACATCGATGGCAAGTTCATGAACATGTACCAGGCCTATTCGCCGCCGATGATGGCGGATTCGACGTCTGTGAATTCGGCCGAATCGGATGCGATGCGTTGCCTCGGTTGCGGTGGCAAAGTCAGTCAGTCGGTGCTCAGCCGCGTTTTCAAACGGCTGGAAATCCGGCAACGACCCGAGGTGCTCATTGGGCTTGATTCAGCCGACGATGCTGCGGTTCTGAAGATGAATGGCCAGACTGCGGTGACGACAGACTTTTTTGCGGCTCCCCTGGACGATCCCTACCTCGTCGGGCGGATGGCAGCGCTGAATTCACTGAGCGATGTGTGGGCGATGAATGCTGAGCCGGTGGCGGCGTTGACGATGGCGACTTTGCCCTTTGCTGATTCACGACATGAAAGCGCCCAGGAATCGTTGTTGCACGAATTGCTGAGCGGAGCCATCCATGAGTTCGACAAGGCGAATGTAAGCCTGGTTGGCGGGCATACGATTGAAGGGCCGCGAACAACGATTGGATTTACCATTTTGGCGAACCAGAGCGCGAAGGCTCCGTGGACAAAAGCCGGAATGAAGAAGGGCGATCAGCTGGTACTGACGAAACCGATCGGTTCGGGCGTGCTACTGGCGGCTCATATGCAGGCGGAGTGTCGCGCGGCGTGGTACATCGAACTGATGAAGCATCTCGTCGTGAGCAATGCCGCGGCGTCCGCGATCGCTGCAAAGCAAAAGCTGGCTGCGGTGACGGACGTGACGGGGTTTGGGTTGGCAAGTCATCTTTATGAAATGCTGGCGGCGTCCCAGGTTGGTGCCGAGTTGGATCTTGCCAGGATGAGCGTGCTGCCTGGTGCGGTAGAACTGGTCGGCAAGGGCATTGAAAGTACGTTGGCGCCGTCCAATCGAGTCGTCGAGCAGCATATCGATGCTCCTGCGCAGATGACCGACGATTTGAAATCGCGTTATGAATTGCTGTTCGATCCGCAAACTTGCGGTGGGCTATTGTTGAGTGTTTCGCCCGCCAAGTCATCCGAGTTGATCGCGGAGCTTGGTCAAGTCGGGCTCGCGCCGGTTGTGATTGGCTCAGTGAAGAAGATGAAACACGATGCGCCGCGTATTCGGGTAAATAGCTCGACGTAGTCGACGTAGGCCGGCAACAAGCGGAATTGGATGACAGATTCTTGAAGTTGTTCAGGCCGCGCTGTTCCGGCAATGGAAGCGGTTTGTCGGTTGGAAGTCTTCCCCGATGGCGGCCGGAATTGCCGGAACTGCGCGGCGTCAACGTTTGTGGAGTGGCGAGCGATTTCGCCGCTTGTTGCCGGCCTACGACCTGCTTCCGAGAGTCGGTGTCAAAAGCTCGACGTCGGCCGCGCTGTTCCGGCAATGGAAGCGGTTTGTCGGTTGGAAGTCTTCCGCAATGGCGGCCGGAATTGCCGGAACTGCGCGGCGTCAACGTTTGTGAAGTGGCGAGCGATTTCGCCGCTTGTTGCCGGCCTACGACCACGACCTCGCACCGATCCGAAATTCGGCAGTTACTTCAATGCATCAATTGCATCTTGCCCGACTTCTTCGACCATTCCATCGGCGTAGCAAAGAAGGTACCTGCCATCCACGCCGGTGGCTTCGTGCCCAACGATCATGCCGTACGGACCTTGCTTGATGTCTTTCCCGTAATACATCACATAAGGTTGGCCGTCCCGGTCGGAGACGAACAGCTTGTCGAGGTTGCCGTCAAAATCTTCTTTGGGCAAGCCGTCCACGAAAGTGCGGAATGCCTGCTCATCGGCTGGGGGTACACCACGTGAGCTGTTGTAGACTAAAGAGTACAGCCGCGCGAGTTTCGCAATGTTTGATCCATTCGGATTCGAACTTGCCGAATCGCCGGAACCACATCCAGCAGCCGCCGGGATGATCAGGAGCAACAGGCAGAAGAGAGAAGTAAGCCGATTCACGTGAATCTCCGATTTTTTGGCTGACGATGAAAAGGTGACTACCAACAACTATCGCGTGCCGTGAAGCACGCGATAGGAGTATCTGCTACGGCGTTTGCCATGGTCTCTATAGAGAATTGAAATCGACGATCAACCCGTCGGCACGGTGCCCCATGTTGTTCCAGTTCTGTGGATCGATTCCGTAGCTAATGAAGTGGACGGCGCCATCGCCAAACACAACGTTGATGCCACTGGTGTGGGCTGATCCCGGTGCGATCGTCGCTGGACGTCCGATTGGATCCGGAGTGTCACGAATTGGAGGACACGCTGTCGTTCGGACCGTATCCAGATCCCAGCCATCCGACCATCCGCGATCGTCATCCGCCTTAACCGGTTCGTAAGGCATCGAAAGAAACTTCTCGGCAACGAGTGCGGTCTTGCTCATCCCGTCCTTGATCTGGCGAATGCTGATCGGCCTTCCGTATCCCATGTCTTTGACTTCACCGTCACGGCTGAAGTGAGAGCTTCGGGTAATGGCGCCCCAGTAACCCAGGTACCTTGTTCCCAGTTCTTCCTTGGTCTTCATTTGACCGAAGTGAACGTTGGAATATAAGACATCGCCCCAGTATCCCATTCCTCGCCGACAGCCCTCGGTGAGTCCGTCATTGCCGACTTGCAACAGGCGTTCGAATGTGGCTTGCCCAAGGACTTCGGCAGTCGGCATTGGTTGGAGTGATGCGTAGTCCATCATCCAGTAGGTATTGCCATCGTCAGGTACCTTGGATGTTGGAGGACGTCTCGAGGGGCAGAAGTACATGTTGACCGGCGATTGGCCGATTGCCAGAGTTGTCGTCAGGCCATGAATGGCGTTCTCTTCAAGGTAGGGGAGAATCTGGAATGCCCAGCTTAGACCCTGCTTCGAAGGCCCAAGGGCCTTACCTCCATTGGAGTAGTCTTCGATTTCTGGCCAAGGTGCGATACCACCCGTCGGCATTGAGCTGATGGCACTTTCAAGATTTAAAATCGCCAAGCCGATTTGGCGTGTGCCGTTCATGCACTGTGTTCGGCGAGCGGCTTCACGAGCCGTTTGAACAGCTGGCAACAAAAGCGCGACGAGAATGCCGATAATGGCAATCACCACGAGCAGTTCCACCAATGTGAAACCACGGGGAAGTCTGGACGTTCGCATCGACCACTCCTTGAAAGGAAAGACTAATATCAAATGAATGACAAAGATCAGCTACCGGTACCGCTCCCAATTCCGTCTCAATCGTAGCTATGCGCAATACTTCGCGTCAAGCAAGTCCGGCGCAGACTTCGGGGAATCGAAGAACTTCGTGAAAATCTCGTTACGCCGGCTTGAACATCGGAAACGCCTTCGCCAAATTCACTGCTCGGATGGAATCGCGAAAACCAGAACAAGCGAGCGCTAAAGATGTCTCAAGTTACCCTATGGTTCGGCACGAATGGCCCTCAGGGAATTTATCGGTCTTCTCTGAACCTCGATACAGGCGAAATAGCTCCGGCTGAGCAAGCCACCCGAATGGAGCGGCCCGGTTTCCTTGTCTTGAATCGAAGTGGTTCCCGGCTGTACAGCACCGTTCGTACTGACACGCACGCGGTTGCGGCGTTTGAGATTTTGGGAACCGACCCGGCGAAGCGTACGCTGCAAGAGTTGAATCGAGTCGCAACGGGGATTCCAGGTCCGACACACGTCAGCCTCTCATCGGATGATGCTACTCTTTTGGTGGCTCATTACTCGGGTGGAGGAGTCGCCGCGTTGCCGGTCAACGAAGATGGTTCTCTTGGCGAGTGCGCTTGTTCCATTCAGCACGAAGGTTCGAGTGTCGCGGAGCGTCAGGACGGTCCGCATCCTCACTGGATTGGAGAGACACCGTCCGGTCACCATGTTCTTGTTCCCGACTTGGGTACGGATCAAGTCGTCATGTACGAGCTTGATCGGGAAAAGCATGTCTTAACCGCAGCAGGTCATGGTAGTGTTCCGGCGGGATCCGGGCCGCGTCATATCGCTTTTCATCCAGAGAGTTCTCGCGTGTATGTTGCGAATGAACTCACACTGACGGTCACCGCATTCGATTATGATTCGCAGGCGGGAACGCTGACGGAAATCGGCACGTGGGAATCGTTGACTGATGGTCAGCGTAAAGTCGAATGTACGGCATCCGAAATTGCGATTTTGCCGAATGGCAAGTTTCTGTACCTCGGGATTCGCGGGAATGACACCATCGCCGCATTCTCGATTGATGAAGCTACCGGTGCTTTGCAGTTGATCGAGCGGGAGCCGATTCGCGGAAGTTGGCCACGTCATTTTGCGGTCGATCCCACGGGGCAATGGTTGGTAGCGGCTGGAGCGAATTCAGATACCGCCACCGTTTTCAGGATCGATCAGGAAACTGGGCGGCTTGTATTTACGGGCAATACGATCCACGTTCCCAATTCGATTTGTGTGCTGTTTCAAGAGTAAGGATCGTTCGAGAAATTACTGCCTGATCTTCCTCCGTATTTCCCGCGCATGCGGGAATCCATTGAATCGGCTTGGCTTTTTTGATTCAGGGAAAGACATTGAGCGTTATTACGCTTCGAGTGGGTCCCCGCGTTCGCGGGGAAGACGGCCATAGGCCGTCAAATTGAGTCGTCATGAACCGATCTTCCTCCGTCTTTCCCGCGCAGGCGGGAATCTAACCTGGTCCGTCGAGATGGGCTATTTCGAAGCTGGTCCGGATAGGGCGTGAACAAGGGGATGCATTGTCGCTCTATATCTGCAGCAATGTCGTGACTATGATGGGATTGTTGACTAGCGGCGACTCTCATCAGGCGGCGAAGAGAATCATGTTTCTCGAAGTACCATTTTACGACGATGACCTCATCAAGCTGATTGTCCGGTTGGCGTTCAATGAATTCTTTATCGCCTTACTGATACTCTGCTGCTACTATCCCAATCAGAAGCGGAAGGCCTACGTTTTCACGTTCATCATGATGAACGTCACGGTGTTCTTCATCTGCTTTACGCTGAAGAAGCTGGAGTTGGGGCTGGGGATGGCGCTCGGTTTGTTCGCTGTCTTTGGCATGCTCAGGTATCGAACCGATCAGATACGTATCAAGGAGATGACGTATCTGTTTCTGGTCGTGGGGCTCGCGGTGATCAACGCGCTGTCCAACAAGAAAACGAGCTATGCAGAATTGGCGTTTGCCAATGGTATCCTCGTTCTGATCCCCGCAGTCATTGAGCGATTCAATAATTTAGGCAAGATGGCTCAGCAGGCGGTTGCTTACGACAATCTGGAGTTAATCAAGCCGGCTCGGCGAGCCGAATTGATCGCTGATCTACGCGAGCGGACTGGACTTAACGTTCAACGCGTCCAGGTGAAACGGATCAATTTGTGTAACGGCAGCGTGAATCTGACGCTGTATCACCAGGCGTCGGATGGTGACGGGGATGGCGAGGACGCGACGGGCGAAGAGCAGGCGTAGGCGAACCGGGTTGCGTGTGCTTTTCGAAACGCAGAGACGCCGAGGCCGCAGAGAGTCAGAATTTCCTGCCTTCCTTTCTTCCTTATTCATGCAAGGCTCTACGCCAGGTTCTTTGGATTAAAGGAGAACTGCACAGTAGGTGGCACGGCGCTAGCCCAATAGCAATCATCCATATACTGAACCGGACGCGTTAGCGTCCGGTTCTTTAGTGGTGCCGGTTCGGATTTGTTTGTAAGGTTGAATGGGTTGGCCACGGGTAGCCGTGGTGTCTGTTTGGAGCCGTGGGCTCGCTCACAATCGTTCAACAGAGCTTGGTCCCGTCGTGGCTGAATTTCTTTGCCAAGTTCCTGACGCGGTGCTAGCACGCAATGGCGTTGGTAGCAGAACCTCTTCGGGCTAAAATTCCGGCCCACCAGATCATTTACGCAGGGAGGTGTTTATGTCTGGAAATCCGTTGCGATTTTTGCATGCGAGTGATCTGCACCTGGAGCAGCCGCTTCACGGAGTCGGCCATGTTCCTGATCACTTGGTCGATACGTTTCTTGATGCGCCATTTATCGCCGCTGAGCGGCTATTCGATCTTGCCGTCGCCGAGCAAGTCGACTTTGTCGCGCTCGCAGGTGATGTTCTCGACCCTTTGGCGACTGGCCCGCGTGGTCTCGATCTGCTGCTTCGCCAGTTCCGTCGGCTGGAAGAGCATGAGATCGCCGTCTATTGGTCGCAAGGAATCGTGGACCAGTTTGAATTCTGGCCGGAAAGTGTTCCGCTGCCCGGCAACGTGACCATTTTCGCGGACAGCCACGTTGATTCGGTCACGCATCGGCGAGACAAAAAGCCCGTCGCCATTGTGCAGGGCTGCGCAACGTCGGAGCGACGAACGTTCGATGCGTTGGAATTCGAAGGCGACGCTTCGTTGCCGACGATCGCCGTTGTCTACGGCAAAGAATCCACCGCGACGACTGATCCAGAAGCCAGTGTCCAGTCGCTAAAGGAACGGGAAGTCACGTATTGGGCGCTGGGCGGTGTCCACGCGTCGAAAACCCTGTGTGAAGGTTCGGTGACGGCTCATTATTGTGGCACGATTCAAGGGAGACGCCCGCAGGAAGATTCGGCTCATGGTTGCACGCTTGTCGAAATTGATCGCCGCGGTCGCTTGCTGAAACGCAATATCCGGCTGGATGCGGCGCGATGGAGCAATGTCCAGATCGAAATGGAAGACGACATTGATCGAGCCGGTTTGGCTCGCATGCTTCGCGACCGGACGCATCAGCTGATCGAGACGTCGGGTGATCAGCAGGTGCTGATCCGCTGGGTGATTTCTGATTCCGACGAGCTTACCGATTCGAAGAGTGACATTCTGGTTGGTCAAATTCGCGAAGGCGGACTTGCCGACGAGTTGCT